>JAUZRF010000083.1 GCA_030950645.1 Mariprofundales bacterium | reverse complement strand
GGTTTACGCGCTGGATTTTTGTTTGGTTTCAAGGCGAAAAAGCGGCATATAGCACTGCTATATAAGGCTTTTTACAACGAAGAAAGCAAGCAAAAAGACAAGTGAAAACCGATGAGTTATTTATTTACGGTGCCTAAGGAGAAGAGACGAATGCTGATACTATTTAGTGATTTCGGTACGGGTAGTCCGTATGCGGGGCAGATGGAGGTGGTGTGCGCGCAGGCTGCACCGGATGTGTCGCGGGTGGTGCTGACCCACGATGCGCCGCTGGCGGATCCGCGTGCAGCCGGTGTGTTGCTGGCGGGATTGATCTCCACCATGCCAGAGCGGGCGGTGTTTCTTTGCGTGGTCGATCCCGGTGTGGGGATGGATCGGCGGCCACTGATTGTGCAGCAGGGAAAACGCTGGTTTGTTGGACCAGATAACGGATTATTGGTTGAGGCTGCGGGAGCGAATGCCGCTTGGTTTCAAATCGATTGGCGACCACAGCACCTCTCGGCCACCTTTCATGGTCGTGATCTGTTTGCTCCGGTGGCTGCGGGGCTGGCACAAGGGCGAATGCCTGCGGTGACGCCAATTGATGACCCAGTAGGGTTGGCGGTGGAGCCGTGCTTGGATCGGGTGATTTTTATCGATCGCTTTGGCAATTTAATTAGCGGAATCCAAGCTTCAGCGGTGGATGCGGCTACAGATGTTGCGGTGGCAGGTCACACCATTGCGCACGGGCGTTGTTTTGGTGAGGCAGCGCCGGGTTCGCTATTTTGGTACGCCAATAGCATGGGGTTGGTTGCGGTGGCGGGGAATGGCGTCAGTGCGGCGGAGTTGTTGGGTGTGACGCTGGGAGCAACGATGCAAATGACGAAGGGGATGGATTGATGACAGAGTCAAATTGGATTGTTGGCATTCATGCCGTGCGCCATGCGCTCAAAGAGGGTGGTGTCAGTACGCTACAGGTGGTTGATGGCCGGTGTTCCTCGCGGTTACGCGAGTGTATTGATCTGGCGCACAGCTTGGGGATCGAGCCGGTTCGGGTCTCCAAAGGGGAGCTGGAGGCACACGCAGATGGCGTGCGTCACCAAGGGGTTGCTGCCATGGTGGCGCAGCTTGAGATGCACGATTTCTCCACTTGGTTGCAACAGGCGGGTGCGGAGTCGCTGGTGCTGGTGCTCGATGGGGTGACGGATCCGCATAATCTTGGCGCTTGCTTGCGTTCGGCTGAAGCCTTTGGCTGCGATGCGGTGATTGTACCGCGCGACCATTCGGCCGATCTGCGTTCGCCAGTGGTGCAAAAAACAGCCTGCGGCGCATTGGCACACTTGGGGGTGTTTGAGGTCGCGAATCTGACTCGCGGCTTGGAACAGCTTAAGGAAGGCGGGTTTTGGATTACGGGGCTGGCGGGTGAGGCAACACAGATGATTGGCGAGATCGATCTGCGTGGCCGTACCGTGCTGCTGATGGGCTCGGAGGGGGCGGGGATTCGTCGTCTGGTGCGCGAGGGGTGCGACCATTTGGCGGCGATTCCGATGGCCGGGAATGTGGAGTCGCTGAATGTCTCGGTGGCGTGCGGTATTGTGCTTTATGAGGCTGTCAATCAGCGTGGAAGGGATCGCTAATGGTTCCGGGGGCGGTGCAGACTCTTGATCGGGTGCTGATCGAAGGGTTGGAGGTGCGTACCGTGATCGGCATCTACGATTGGGAGCGCGAGATTCGTCAGTCGGTGCGGCTGGATCTGGAGATGGCATGGGATGTTTCTCAAGCGGCACAGAGCGATGATATTGCGGATGCCCTTGACTACAAGGCGGTATCTAAGCGATTGATATCGTTTGTCGAAGGGTCAAGCTTTGGTCTAATTGAGGCGTTGGCGGAGCACTGCGCGACGATTGTGTTGCAGGAGTTCTCTGTGCCGTGGCTTCGGCTTAAACTCTCCAAGCCGGGCGCGGTGCGTGGTTCGGAGAATGTGGCTGTGGTGATTGAGCGCGCAGGTTGACAGCGCTGGCGTTGGTTGGGCTGGGATCGAATATTGATCCCGAGCAGCACTTGGTGGTGGCCGCAGAGGAGCTGCGTCGGCACTTCTCTGGCGTGCGGTTTTCTGCCGTATACCGCTCGGCTGCGGTGGGAATGGCGGCGGATGCTGCGGACTTTCTTAATGCGTGTGCGCTGCTGCCATCCGCATTGGTGGTCGATGATCTAGTGGCGTGGCTGAAAACGCTAGAGGATACGCATGGTCGTGATCGCTCGCATGGCTCGTGGCGGCCGCGCACGCTTGATCTTGATCTGATGTGGTTTGATGGTGCGTGGTTGGAGGAGGTGATGACCTATCCGCATTGCTACCTGCCTGCGGCCGAGTTGCTTCCATTGCCTGAGCTGGTGCCGAAACCGGTACTGCGTATCGCGCGCATAGATTTGGTATTGTAGCAACAATTTCTGACACTTTTCGGCTGCCGCTGTGGTGGCCAGCACTGGGTTGGGTGGTGGGGATCGCATTGGGAATGGCAGAGGCGGTGGCGTGGTGGCTTACCCTGCTGATTGCGTTGTTGGCGCTGCTGCTATGGTGGCGCGGTCGGCAGTTGGATCGAGGATCTGTCTGGACGAAGGGGGAAACATCGGGCTGGCAGGCAGGTGCGTTGGCATTGGCGCTTGGTATCGGCTGGGGGATGGTGGTGCTGACCCATTCGGTGTGGTTGCAGCAGGTTGATGCCGGCTGGCTCCGCCCCAGCGTGCGGATTGATGCTGAGGTGGTGGCAGTGCAACGCTCCGCCCATCGCCAGCGGCTCACCCTGAAAGCGGTGCGACGCAGCGATGGTGGGGTGCTGCGCGGTGAGGTTTGGCTCTACCTTTACGGTCGAAAGGGTCGTTCGGGATGGTTGGTGGGCGACCATATCCATACCGCCATCCATGGGCACCGGCCACGCAACCACGCCAATCCCGGTGGCTTCGATTTTGTCTCCTATTGTGCTGCTCACGGGGTGGCGTTGTTGGCCAGTGTGGCATCCGGCAGCTCGGTGCAGCGCAGTGCATCCCCTACCATGTTGGCACGGCTGCGACAACGGGTGCGCGCGGCACTGGTGCAGGTGGGCATCAAGCCGAGGGCGGTGCTGAGCGCATTGGTGTTGGCGGATCGATCCCAACTGAGTGATGCCCAGTGGCAGCACTTTTCAGCCAGTGGTACCGCCCATCTGTTGGCGATCTCTGGCCTGCATATCGGCATTGTTGCGGGTTGGGGCTTCTTTTTTACTTGGTGGCTACTGACTCGGCGCGAGGCGTGGGTCGTGCGCTGGCCAGTTCGCAGTTACGCCCTGTTTTCTGGACTGGTATTTGCCATCGCCTACGCCACCTTGGCCGGTTGGACGCTACCTACGCAGCGCGCGGTACTGATGCTGGCGGCTGGTGTTGCCGCCTGGTGGTGGCGTGCGCAGGCGTCTTCGCTCAACACCATGTTGGCGGCGTTGATGGTGATGCTGTTGTGGGATGCGCAGTCGGTGGCATCGCTGTCGCTTTGGCTCTCTTTTGTCGCGGTGACGGGGCTGCTTCTCTTTGCGGATCGGCTCGGCAACCGCACCTTGGATTGGAAGGGTCGCATCGCCGCGATGGCAGGAGTTACGGTGATTGCCGCGTTGGTTACTCTGCCGTTGATTGCTACCGTCTTTGGCCGTTTGCCGCTCTACACCCTGCCTGCGAATCTGTTGCTGGTGCCGCTCTATGCGATGTGGATTCTGCCCTGTTCGCTGGTGGCAGCGCTGTTGGCGATGTTGGGTTGGGGAGCAGCGGCCGCGGGGCTGTTTTCGCTAGCAGGGGTTGGTGCCGAGCTTGGAGGTGCGCTGTTGGCCTGGCTCTATCGCTTGCCCGGTGGATCGTGGTGGTTGCCCCATCTGCCGTGGTGGGGGGTGACGATGCTGGTGGTCAGCTTGTTGGCTGCGGCAGGGTTGGCTTGGAATCGCCATTTCCGTTGGGCTGGGGGCGTGATTGCGCTGGCGTTGGTTGGCTTGATGCTGTGGCCGGAACGCGGCGTAGTGGTGCCAGTGTTGACGGTGTGGGATGTGGGACAGGGGGCGGCCACGACGCTGCGGCTGCCGGGTGGTTTTGTCATGGCGGTGGATGCCCCAGGGAGTGCGGGAAGTCGGTTTAATGGCGGTAGCATGGTCGCCGATGGGTTGCGAATACAAGGGGTGACCCATCTTGATGTGGTGGCGGTTTCTCACCTGCAATCGGACCATGCTGGTGGCATTGGCACCTTGATGCGTCGGATGAATGGGGTCGGGGAGCTGTGGTTATCGGATGTGCCGGAGAATCGCAGCTCGCATTGGGCGCAAGGGTTGATCGCATTGGCGCAGACGCATGGTGGCCGGGTGCGTTGGTTGGCGCGTGGGGATCGGGTCGTGGTGGCGGGCCATGCCGTGAGGGTGTTGTGGCCGCCACGGGGTGCGGTGGCGGCCAATAGCAACAATCTTTCGTTGGTGCTCTCGGTGGATTTGGGTGCGGGACGGCGTTTGTTGATGATGGGTGATAGCGAGCTGCCGGTGGAGCGGGGACTATTGGCCTCGATTCGCCCACATACGATGATGTTGATGCCACACCATGGAAGCCGCAGCTCAAGCAGTGCGGCACTGTTGCGACAGCTCCATCCTGCGCTCGCCATCGCCCAGACCGGCTACCACAACCGCTACGGGTTCCCTGATCCCAAGGTGGTGGCGCGCTATCGTGCCTTGGGGGCTGCGGTGATGAACACGGCGAGTGGCGCAGTGGAGGTGACGCTGAACCACGCTAGTCTGCGGCGGACGCAGTGGAGCAATCCGGTGGCGCACAAACGCGAGGTATTGGCGATGATCATAGGGGAATTCGGTGGCGATTGAGGTGGCGCAGCTACTAGAGCAGTGCCGACAACGCCGGGTACGGCTGCGTACCGCGGAATCCTGTACCGCTGGTGCGGTGGCTGCGCGGCTTGCTTCGGTGGCGGGAGCCTCCGATGTGCTTGATCGCGGTTGGGTGGTCTACAGCAACCGCGCCAAGATCGAGGAGCTGGGGGTGGAAGCGCCATTACTGACGCGCTATGGCGCAGTGAGCCGCGAGGTGGTGGAGGCGATGGCGCACCATGGTGCTGCCAAGGACGCACTGTGCGTGGCCTTAAGTGGTGTTGCAGGCCCCGGCGGCGGCACTGCGGAGAAACCGGTGGGAACGGTGTGGATTGCTGTTGCCGGATTCGACCGCGAAACAAGGAGCCATGGCTACCACTTTACGGGGAGTCGTGCGCAAGTTCAATCGGCCTCAGTGGATGCCGCACTGGAGATGGTGTCGGCGATGCTGGTTGGTAACTACTCAGCTCACTCCCGGTTTTCCTGATAGCGGCGTTGAAAAATGCTCATTTACAGTAGTAAACTTAAGCTTTTTCGCCTTGCTATCAGGAAAACCGGAAGCAATCTGAGCAGTTACACGCAATCCTGAGAAACGGATGAGGCCTATGGTTGAGCCGAATATTTACATTGGTTGCAAAGGGGTGTGCATGAAGAGCTTGAAAACATTGGCGATGATACTGGCGCTCTTGATGGCGCTACCGGCGTTGGCGGCGACCCAATCGGATGCGGGGGCAGGCGTTCGCTATGGTGATGCGGTTGCGGCCAAGTTTGGCCGAGGTTTTGCCAATGTGACGACAGGTTGGCTAGAGCTGCCCAAGTATGTGATCAAGGTGAGCAAACAGCGCAATCTGCTCTATGGTGTGACGCTGGGGCTGTTCAATGGGATTATTCATGGTGTTGGTCGAACGGTTGTGGGCGCACTGCAGTTGGGGACATTTCTGGTGCCAACGCCTGAGGTGATTCATCCACGCTTCGTGTGGTCGCCATTCTCCCAGAACACCCGTTACGCAATAGGAAAGGAAGGGAAGCCTTGATGGACACTTTGCAAGCTGCGATTTTGGGTCTGGTGGAGGGCTTTACCGAATTTCTTCCGGTGTCATCAACGGGCCACTTGATTGTGGTCAGCGATTGGTTGGGGTTGCCGCAATCCGAGGGGAATAAGGCGTTTGAGGTTATTATTCAGCTCGCGGCCATCCTCGCAGTGGTGGCCAATTATCGGGATAAATTTGCCATGGATCAATGGGAACTTTGGGGCAAGATGATGGTCGCCTTTGTACCGGTTGGTGCGGTTGGTTTGCTGTTTCATCATCAAATTAAGGCGATGTTTTCTGTCAAGATTGTGGCGATCATGTTTATTGTTGGCGGGATTGTGTTTCTGATTGTGGAGTGGCTGCAACGCGCCAAGCCCGCAGGGGTGGAACGGGTGGAGGATGTGAGTTGGAAGCAGGCGGGGTGGATTGGCATCGCTCAGGTGTTTGCCCTGATTCCTGGCACCAGCCGTGCGGGGTCGACGATTATTGGTGCATTGTTGGTCGGAGTGGGGCGTAAGGCGAGTGCGGAGTTCTCTTTTCTGCTCGCATTCCCCGTGATGTTGGCTGCCAGTGGTTTTGATCTGCTCAAGCATTACCAAGACTTTGCTGGAACCAATGGCATGGAGTTGGCGCTAGGATTTGTGGTCGCCTTTGTGAGCGCATTTTTCACCATGCGGCTGCTATTGCGTTTCTTGAAGCGTTTTACCTTCGTGGCCTTTGGTGTTTATCGCATCCTGTTTGGCGCAGTGTTACTCGCATTTTATCTTTGATCGTAAAAGTAACTACCCAGATCACTCCCGGTTTTCCTGATAGCGGCGTTGAAAAATGCTCATTTACAGTAGTAAACTCCGCTTTTTCGCCTTGCTATCAGCAAAATCAGAAGCCTGAGCAGTTACAACCATTTTCTGGTAGGGTACTGAGTAGTCACCTTGCCTTTTGATGTTCAGATCCGATGCCAATGGGAAGATTGCATCGCTCGCTTGTCAATGCAGGTGCCATCGCTATGCTTCGCCGCCCCGCGAGCAGGGCTGCTCGTGGTCTATACGCGATGTATAACGACTTTTTTGTGTTCGGAGGCTGGCTAAAACCATGCGCGCACTTGATGATGTAACCAAGGATCAGATTAGGGGTGATATCCCCGCATTTCGCGAAGGTGACACTGTGCGTGTTAATGTGCGCGTGGTCGATATCAAAGAGGGCAAGAAAGGTGTGGAACGCCGTGAGCGCCTGCAAGCCTATGAGGGTGTCGTGATTGCCCGCCATAATAAGGGGATATCTAGCTCGTTCACCGTGCGTAAGATCTCAAATAGTGTGGGCGTGGAGCGTATTTTCCCGCTGCATTCACCAATGTTGGAGAGCATCAATGTGGTGCGTCATGGCCGCGTGCGTCGTGCTAAGCTCTACTATCTGCGCGATCTGCGTGGTAAAGCAGCGCGTATTCGCGAGCGCCGCATCGGCTAGCATTGCCTCGCACTTATCGCGAGTGAATTTATGTCAAAAGGAGCCCTCGGCTCCTTTTGCTTTTTAGCAAAGGAGTAGAATGAACATGTCCAATCGTGATGCTTTTTTCCAGGATGATTTGGCGGATAGCGAGGTGGTGGCGGCTATTGATGCTGAGTTGGAGCGCCAACGCCACACCTTGGAGCTGATTGCTAGCGAAAACATCGTCTCCAAGGCGGTGTTGCAGGCGCAGGGCTCGGTGTTGACCAACAAATATGCCGAGGGCTATCCCGGTCGGCGCTACTATGGTGGCTGCGAGCATGTCGATACCGTTGAACGGTTGGCACAGGCGCGTGCTAAGGAACTTTTCGGAGTGAAGCACGCCAATGTGCAGCCCCACTCGGGTTCACAAGCGAATATGGCAGTCTATATGGCGGTGCTACAGCCGGGCGATACGATAATGGGAATGGATTTGGCGCATGGTGGTCATCTTACCCATGGCTCGCCGGTTAATTTTTCTGGCCGGCTTTATCGCGTGGTTGCGTATGGTGTGCGTGAGGGGGATGAACGCATCGATTATGATGCTATGGAGCGTCTGGCTGAGGAGCATAAGCCCAAAGTCATCGTTGGCGGTGCCTCTGCCTATGAGCGCGAGATTGATTTTGCGCGCATGCGTCAGATTGCTGATTCTGTTGGCGCATTGCTGATGATTGATATGGCGCACTATGCCGGTTTGATCGCTGCCGGAGTCTATCCGACACCGGTTGGCCATGCCCATGTCATCACCACCACCACCCACAAGACCCTGCGTGGACCACGGGGTGGTATGATCCTGACCGATGACGATGATCTGGCCAAGAAGATCAACTCACGCATCTTCCCCGGTATCCAGGGTGGGCCGTTGATGCATGTCATCGCCGCCAAGGCAGTGGCCTTTGGTGAGGCGTTGGGTGCGCAGTTTAAGGCGGATCAGCAGCAGGTGATTGCGAATGCGCGCATCTTGGCTGGCGTGCTGGCTGAAGGCGGCCTACGCATCGTCTCCGGCGGTACCGATTGCCACATGTTCCGTGTCGATGTGCGCCCGCAGGGGTTGACTGGCAAGCAGGCCGAAGAGGCATTGGAAATCGCTGGCATTACGGTCAATAAAAACACCATTCCCTTTGATCCTGAATCGCCGTTTGTCACCAGCGGCGTGCGTATCGGCACGGCAGCGATTACCAGCCGTGGCATGGGATCCGCTGAGGCTGCGGCGATTGGCAGTCTGATTCTGCGTGCATTGGCAGCGACTGAGGATGCGGCTGCACTGGCCGCAGTAGCCGCTGATGTACGCATCTTGACCGATCGCTTCCCTATCTACAACAACTAACCCGAGGCCGATTCATGCACTGCCCCTTCTGCCCGGCTGAAGATAGTCGGGTGATCGATTCGCGGGTGGTCGATGGCGGCAATGCGGTGCGAAGACGGCGTGAATGCGAGGCGTGCGGCAAGCGTTTTTCCACCTTTGAACGGGCCGAGTTGCGGCTGCCAATGGTGATAAAGAAGGGCGGTGTGCGCGAGGCGTTTGATGTTGAGAAAGTGCGTGGCGGTATGCGTAAGGCATTGGAAAAGCGCCCTGTCCCCGCTGATGCAATTGAATCCTCTGTGCAGCAGGTATTGCAATTGGTGCGCGAAACTTCGGAGTCAGAGATTCCCGCTAGTGGAGTGGGAGAGCTGGTGATGCGCGAGCTGCGCGGTCTCGATGGCGTCGCCTATGTCCGCTTCGCTTCGGTCTATCGGGAATTCAAAGATGTCGATGAGTTCCTTAGTGCTGTGCAGACCGCAGTAAAGGGCGGCTGACGCAGGTGATTCGATGATGGCGCGCCTGATTCTTGGTCGCGTCATGCAGTCGGTGCCCACCCTGTTTGGTGTGGTGACGCTGGTGTTTTTGCTGCTCCATCTGGTGCCGGGCGATCCGGTGGATGCGTTGCTTGGCGAGACCGCATTGCCGGCTGACCGTCAAGCCTTGCGGCACGAGATGCACCTTGATCAGCCATTGGCGAGTCAATATATTCATTACATGCGCGGTCTGGTTCGGGGCGATTGGGGCACGAGTCTGGTCGATCACCGTCCAGTACTGGCGCGTATCCGTGAGCGGATTGGGGCAACGGCGCAACTGGCGCTGGTTAGCTTGATACTGGCGGCCGGACTGGCGTTGCTACTGGGGTATGTCGCCGCGCGTCACGCCAATCGGGTGTTGGACTATGCCGCGATGGGGGTGTCATTGTGTGGCATCTCGATCCCCAATTTTTGGCTCGGCCCGATGCTGATGCTGCTATTTTCGCTCTGGCTCGGCTGGCTGCCGGTCTCCGGTAATGATCAGCCAGGCTCGATCATCCTTCCCGCCATCACTTTAGGTACCGCCTTGGCGGCGATGTTGGCGCGATTGTGCCGCTCCTGCTGGCTGGAGGCGATGCAGGCGGATTCGATCATGACTGCCCGCGCGATGGGGGTGAGCGAGCGGATGATCTGGTTCAAGATGGCGGCGCGGCTGGCGGCGATCCCCGTTATTACTGCATTTGCTCTGCAACTAGGCGCCGTGCTGGGAGGGGCGGTGATTACCGAAACAGTATTTGATTGGCCGGGGCTGGGGTTGCTCACGGTGGAGGCGATTCAGCGCCGTGATTATCCGCTGGTGCAAGGGTGTGTGCTGGTGATTGCGCTGTGGTATCTGTTGGCCAACTTGCTGGCGGATTTGTTGGGTCTGCTGCTCGATCCGCGCCAGCGGGCAGGGGGCGAATGATGGTCTCCATGCGCATACGCTTCCTGTGGTTGGTGTTGGCTCTCATGATGTTGGTGTTGATGCTTGCTTGGTTGCATGGAGCCGATCCGGCAGCGGTAGATCTGGATGCTATTTTTGCTGCCCCCTCGTGGGCGCACCCCTTGGGGTGTGATGATTTAGGTCGCGATCTGCTGGCGCGTTTAGCGCAGGGGCTGCGGCTTTCGCTGCTGGTGGCAGTGGTGGTGATCGCGATCAGCGCCACGGTTGGCATCACGGTCGGGATTTTTTCCGCCATGCAGGGAGGGGCTATTGATGCCTTGGTGATGCGTCTGACCGATATCGTACTCTCCTTTCCTGGCATTCTGCTCGCTATTGCGCTGGCCTCGATGCTTGAACCCGGCATAGGTAACCTTATTTTGGCGCTGACGGTGGTGGGGTGGACTGGCTTTGCTCGTCTCACCCGTGCGCAGGGATTATCGCTGCGGCGGGCGCCATTTGTTGAGGCTGCGATGGGGTTGGGTGTCTCGCCTGCGGTGCTATCCGTGCGCTATTTGCTACCGGTAATGGCCGCCCCGCTTCTGGTTGAGGCCAGCTTTGGTATTGCTGCGGTGATGATCGGCGAAGCAGGGCTCTCCTTTTTGGGTATCGGGGTGCAGCCGCCAATGGCTTCGCTGGGCACCATGATTCGTGATGGCGCACGGGTGATGTTGGTTAGCCCGATGTTGGTGTTTTGGCCGGGGATGGTGCTGTTTTTTTTGGTGTTGGCAGCCAATCTGCTCGGTGATGCGTTGCGAGATCAGTTGGACTGTCGTGCCAATTAAGCGTGGACGGGGTTGATCCCACGCTCAGGCCGTGCGTATGGGGAGCCCTCAAGCACCGCGCAGCCTTCTCATGACCAATGGTGCTGGACTGCAGAAGATGGTGTCATGTGCAATTCTGATCGCTCTAACTGATCGTAGTACACCCCCCTCACAATAAGCTGGAATGTAACACCAGCCATATACTAGGGCGAATCATGCGCCCAGTTGCGGCCTGATTGGATACAAAGATACGCTCATCCTACCCTCTTCCATAACAGCCGATCAAAACCCACCGCGACCACGGCAAAGCTGCATAGCTTGATGCCATCACCATGTTTTTTGAGGATACTGGGGATGTATCGGCGTAACTGCT
>JAUZRF010000082.1 GCA_030950645.1 Mariprofundales bacterium | reverse complement strand
GGGATGAACCGGGTAATCAACGATACTAATGTCATTGTCTTATATGTTCCCCGCACCTGCGGGGATGAACCGGAGAGACGTATGTTTCTAGGCGACTTAGAAAAAATGTTCCCCGCACCTGCGGGGATGAACCGCGCCGATCGTTCATGGCGCGCGCGGCGTTTGTATGTTCCCCGCACCTGCGGGGATGAACCGTCTGACCACACGATCACTGCCACATGGCGTCCATGTTCCCCGCACCTGCGGGGATGAACCGTTATCCCAATCGCAACTACTATTTGTTGAAAAATGTTCCCCGCACCTGCGGGGATGAACCTCTGCGGCAATTTGAAGCAGGCATGCCAGTGTCATGTTCCCCGCACCTGCGGGGATGAACCGGCTGCGGTTGAAACCGTATACAGATACTGTCGATGTTCCCCGCACCTGCGGGGATGAACCGCTTGTGAATTATTTTCCGCTGAGCCTTCAGTAATGTTCCCCGCACCTGCGGGGATGAACCGTTAAACTACAGGCAATAAATGATAGCAAGGCGAAAAAGCGGAGTTTACTACTGTAAATGCGCATTTTTCAACGCCGCTATCAGGAAAACCGGGAGTGAGCTGAGTAGTTACATAGCGGATCATGCTCCGCTATAGCAATAACCCTGCTGGCAACTCCAATTCCTGCTTCAGCGCCGCCAGGAAGCTGGCACCTACGGCACCATCCACCACCCGATGATCGCAGGAGAGGGTGAGGGTCATCACATTGCGCACTACCAGCGCGCCATCCTCAACCACGGCGCGTGGCATGCTGCCACCCACCGCCAGAATCGCGCCCTCTGGCGGATTGACGATCGCTGCGAACTGCTTAACACCGAACATACCAAGATTCGAGATCGAGAAGGTGCCTCCCGAATACTCCTCAGGCTTAAGCGCCCCCTGACGCGCCCGGCCGGCCAGATCTTTGACCTCAGTGGAGATTTCAACGATCGATTTCTGCTCGGAAAAACGCACCACCGGCGTAATCAATCCACCTTCAATCGCCACCGCCACCGAGATATGGGCATGCTTGTGCATCAGCGTAGCTTGATCCGTCCAGCTGGCGTTGGCCTCCGGCACCTTGATCAAGGCATTGGAGGCCGCCTTGATGATGAAATCATTCACAGACAGCTTGAATTCGCCATTGGCGGCCTCATTAAGCTGCGCCCGCAAATCAAGTAACCGATCCATCGTCACATCCAGCGTCACATAAAAATGCGGCACCTGCTGTTTGGACTCCAACAAGCGCCGAGCAATCGCCTTGCGCATCATCGAGTTCTCCACCGCCTCGTACTCATCTGCGTGGTAGGGTAATGGTCCTTGCGGCAA
This sequence comes from Mariprofundales bacterium, assembly GCA_030950645.1. Lineage (GTDB taxonomy): Bacteria > Pseudomonadota > Zetaproteobacteria > Mariprofundales > J009 > JAUZRF01. The sequence continues at coordinate 13,924 of JAUZRF010000082.1, read as the reverse complement.
CGGACGCACTGGTGGCGGCGTGGTCGATGCAGTCATACCTAAGCGAATGCCCCGCTTCACTGCCCGCGTAATATCCGCTTTGACGATGCGACCATGGGGGCCACTGCCGGAAATCGCCGCCAGATTGATCCCCTTCTGCTTGGCCAATCGACGCGCCAACGGGCTTGCTTTGATCCGGCTATTATCAACTGCTGTTGGTTCCACTTGTGGTGCAACAGCGACCACCGCCGCCGCTACGGGGGGGTCCACGCGCTGTTCCGCGACCTGCTCCACAGAGGCCGCCACCATTGCCTGTGGCTGATAATCGGCAGCGATCTCCTCACCATCTTCGGCAATCACCGCAATCGGAGTCCCCACCGCCACCGTAGCTCCCTCTGCAGCCAAAATCTTGTGCAGCACCCCCTCATCAACCACCTCGACCTCCATGGTCGCTTTGTCGGTCTCCACTTCGACCAGCAACTCGCCAGAAGTAAGGGTATCGCCCTCTTGCTTGAGCCAACGGGCGATGCGCCCCTCGGTCATGGTCGGAGATAACTGGCTCATCATCACATCAATTGGCATACTATTTCCCCCTCAGGTGCGATTGGTGACAGCGCGCGCCGCCTCAACGATGTCGGCAACGCTAGGTAGCGTCAGCGCCTCCAGATTGGCGGCATAGGACATTGGCACATCCTTACCCGTCACCCGAGCCACTGGTGCATCAAGATCGTCAAAGCCACACTCCATAATGCGCGCGGAGATCTCGGCACCAATGCCAGCAAAACGCCACCCCTCCTCCACCACCAACGCACGGTTGGTTTTGGCTACGCTGGTGAGAATAGTGGCTTCATCAAGCGGCTTGATAGTGCGCGGATCGATCACCTCAGCATCAATGCCAAGTGCGGCCAACTCCTCAGCCGCCTGTAGGGCAAAACCGGTCATCCGTGAATGGGCAACAATAGTGATATCACTGCCCTGCCGTTTGATGGCAGCCTTACCCAATGGAATCAGAACCTCGCCATCCGGTACCACGCCAACATCGCCGTAGTTGATCTCATTCTCAATAAAAATCACCGGATCTTCGTCACGAATCGCCGATTTTAACAACCCCTTGGCATCGGCGGGGTTGGATGGCATCACCACCTTAAGCCCCGGCACATTGGCCAGCCAGTTTTCCAAACTCTGCGAGTGCTGCGCGCCCACCCGCGCCGCCGAACCACCGGCACCACGAAACACCACCGGCACGCTGTACTGACCCGCCGACATGTAGCGCATCTTGGCCGCAGCGTTCACAATTTGATCCAACGCCAGAATCGCGAAATTCCAGGTCATGAACTCAATCACCGGCCGTAGGCCAGCCATCGCGGCACCCACACCAAGGCCGGTAAAACCGAGCTCAGTGATCGGGGTATCAATCACTCTTCTGGAACCAAACCGCTCCAACATCCCTTGGCTCACCTTGTAGGCACCGTTGTACTCCGCCACCTCTTCACCCATGAGGAAAACGCGCTCGTCGCGTTCCATCTCCTCACACATCGCCTGATTCAACGCTTCTCGATAGGTAATCTTGCCCATAATTCAGCCCACCTTGCCAGGATAAGGATATGCACCCTCAATCGGATTGCCATAGACATGTTGCCACAACTCTGCGGCATCCGGCTCTGGCTGCGCCTCTGCAGCTTTGGAGATCGCATTCACCTGCTGCTTGATCTCCTTATCCTTCCGCTTGAGGTCGGCGGCATCCACCAAACCGGCGTCCACCATCTGCTGCTGCAGACGGGCGATCGGATCGCGTCCGGCACGCCACTCATCCACCTCTTCACGGCTACGGTAAGTAGCAGGATCCGACATCGAATGGCCACGGTAGCGATAGGTCATCATCTCCACAATAATCGGTCCCTCGCCGCTAGTAACATGCTGGCGCGCCTCGGCGATTTTATTAGCTACCTCAAGCACATCCATGCCATCCACATGCATCCCAGGAACCTTGAAGGAGATGCCGCGTTTGTACAGGTGGGTCTCGGCTGAGGCGCGGTTCAGCGCGGTGCCCATGGCATACTGATTGTTCTCAACCACAAAGACGATCGGCAACTTCCATAATGAAGCCATATTGAACGACTCATAAACTGCGCCCTGATTGATCGCACCATCGCCCATAAAGCAGAAAGTTGCGCGACCATCGTTGCGATACCACGAGGCAAAGCCAAAGCCCAAGCCAATTGGCACCTGCTCTCCAACAATGCCATTACCACCAGCAAAATTATGCTCGGCACTAAACATATGCATCGAGCCGCCCTTACCATGAACGATGCCGCCTGCCCGCCCCAACAACTCGGCCATCACCTCAGTTGGGTCTCCTCCCCGCGCCAATATATGGCCGTGATCACGGTAGCCGGTCATGAAATAATCCTGCGATTTCGCGCCCTGCTCCACGCCTACGCACACAGCCTCCTGGCCATTGCAAAGATGGCAAAATCCGCCGATCTTGCGCAGTCCATAGAGCTGCCCCGCCTTCTCCTCAAAACGGCGGATAAACAGCATCATATCATGCAGCTTCATCACCTCTTGCTGGTCGTAAAATATTCCGCCATGGGTAACGCCTAAATTGGATTGATCTGTTGTCATCGAGCGAAATACCTCCATACGCAGCAAGCGTAAAGTTGTTGCCAGAAAGGACGCACTCTTGCTACTCACCGAACCCCGCGCAAGCAGATCAGAAGATCGGCGCATCGAATTCACCCCACCCTCGCTTTTTATCGCAATCCATGTAGCGTGCCGCTCGATTTTTGATGAGTGAAATGCGGTATGAATCGGAAGGGATATCTAATGCTAAATAAAGTTGCTGACCTAAAGATTGAATTAGTCGAGGTCTGTGAAGCTGCGGCGCGCGCTTGCGCTCCCCATGTAGGCTCCGGAAATAAAGATGAGGGCGATGGACTTGCAGTCGATGCCATGCGCGCCCGTATCAATCAGGTGCCGATGAATGGTGTCATCGTCATTGGTGAAGGAGCCAAAGACGAAGCGCCAGCGCTGTACGACGATGAAAAGGTCGGCACAGGCAAAGGTATTGGCGTTGACATCGCTGTCGATCCCATCGAAGGCACCAACCTGTTTGCCAAAGACATGCCTGGATCCATCGTCACCCTCGCCGCCGCCCCTGCCGGCTCCATGTTTCGCCCTGGCTCCTGCTTCTATATGGAAAAACAGGTCTACCCCAAAGCCGCCTACGGCAAAATTGATCCAGAGGCGCCGGTTGCAGAACGGCTGCAGCAGTTGGCAAAGATCTTGGGAAAAACCATTGAAGAGATCAAAGTGTTCGTGCTTGAGAAGCCACGCCATCAACAGCTGATTGCCGACATTCACCATGCTGGCGCCAAGGTTCGACTTGCCACCGATGGCGATGTCAACGGTGCCATTCAGGCGGTACTCAATATGGGCTCCGACGCCCTGTTCGGTATCGGCGGCACCCCGGAGGGGATCGTTACCGCATGCGCCGCACGCGCCATGGGCGCTGAGATGTTCGGCCGCATGGCACCGCAAAAAGATTTCGAGATTGACCTATGCAAAAAAGAGGGGGTAGACACCAAGCGTATTCTGACGCGCGATGAACTGGTCACCTCTGATGACTGTCTATTTATCGCGACGGGGCTGACCAGCGGCGCCTATGTGCACCATGTGAAGACCGGTAGCGATGCCTTTGGTCTCCATGCCACCACCGACACCATTGTCTTGGATGGCGGCATCGGCAATATCCGCCGCGTTCAAACCACCATTCACATCTAAATATTTCACCAAAACGAGGTATAATCTAATGAGCAATGCTACTCGCAGAAACCTAGCCAACGCCATCCGCGCCCTCTCCATGGACGCGGTGCAAAAAGCCAAATCCGGCCATCCTGGCGCACCGATGGGGATGGCAGATATCGCCGAAGTGCTGTGGAACGACTACATGCAGCACAACCCCGCCAACCCAGACTGGTTCGATCGTGACCGTTTTGTGCTCTCCAACGGCCACGGCTCCATGCTGATCTACTCACTGTTGCATCTAACGGGTTATGATCTCTCCATCGACGATCTCAAGCAGTTCCGTCAGCTCCACTCCAAGACCCCGGGACACCCCGAATATGGCTATGCGCCAGGCATTGAGACCACCACCGGCCCCTTGGGACAGGGTCTCACCAATGGCGTTGGCATGGCAATTGCCGAAAAGATGATGGCCGGCCAATTCAACCAACCCAACTTTGATGTGGTTGATCACAACACCTTCGTCTTCCTCGGTGACGGCTGCATGATGGAGGGAATCAGCCACGAAGCATCCTCGATTGCCGGTACCCTCAAGCTGGGCAAGCTGATCGCGTTCTACGATGATAACGGCATCTCGATCGACGGCCATGTCGAGGGATGGTTCACCGACGACACCCCCAAACGCTTCGAGGCCTACGGCTGGCAGGTAATCCGCAATGTTGATGGCCACGATGCCTCTGAGATCAAGAAAGCGATCGACACCGCGCGTGCCAACGGCGACCAACCCACCATGATCTGCTGCAAGACCATCATCGGCTTCGGCTCCCCCAACAAGGCAGGCAGCCACGACTGCCATGGTGCAGCCCTCGGCGACGAAGAGTGCGCACTGGTGCGCAAGGAGCTGGGCTGGAATCATCCGCCTTTCGAGATCCCTGATGATGTCTATGCTGGATGGAATGCCCGCGACAAGGGCGCTGCGGCAGAAAAAGCATGGCGCGAACTATTTAAGGGCTACAAAACCGAGCACCCTGAGTTGGCCGTCGAGTTTGAGCGCCGCATCAATGGCGAATTACCACTCAACTGGGACGAGGCGATGAATAGCTGGATCGACCAGTTGCGTGACGAGAAGCCCGGTTGGGCAACCCGCGTTGCCTCAGGCAAGACCATTGGAGTCATTGCCGAGACCATGCCGGAGATCATTGGCGGCTCTGCGGATTTGGCACCATCCAACAACACCAAATGGCCCGGTGCGGTGGCATTTAGCCCGACAACCCCAGCAGGAAACTACATGCATTGGGGTGTGCGCGAGTTCGGCATGTCCGCAGCCATGAATGGCATCACCCTGCATGGCGGCGTCATCCCCTTCGGCGCCACCTTCCTGATGTTCTCAGAGTATGCCCGCAACGCACTGCGCATGGCCGCACTGATGAAGATCGGCACTATCTTTGTCTACACCCATGATTCTATCGGCTTGGGCGAGGATGGGCCGACCCATCAACCAGTCGAACAGATCTCCACCCTGCGCATGATCCCCAACATGCGCACTTGGCGTCCATGCGATGCGGTGGAGTCCGCAGTGGCATGGAAGCAAGCTATAGAGCGGCGCGAAGGGCCATCCGTCCTGATCTTCACCCGTCAAGGATTGCCGTGCAACGACTACACCGACAACCAAGTGCAACAGATCGCGCAGGGTGGCTACACCCTCTCCGATTGCGATGGCACACCCGATGCGATCATCATCGCCACCGGCTCCGAGGTGCAGTTGGCATTGGCCGCACAGAAGTCGCTAACCGGCAAAAAGATTCGCGTGGTCTCGATGCCATGCGTGGAGGCATACGACCTGCAAAGCGATACCTACAAAGAGTCCGTACTGCCCGCAGCGGTCACCGCACGCGTGTCCGTGGAGGCTGGAGTTACCGCAGCATGGGGCAAATATGTCGGCTTGAACGGCAAGTCCATTGGTGTTGATCGTTTCGGCGAATCCGCACCAGCCAGCGACCTGTTCAAAGAGTTCTGCATCACCACCGAGGCGGTGGTCGCTGCCGTCAATGCGGTCGCATAATCAATTTACAAAGGTGACTGCTCAGATCGCTTCCGGTTTTTCTGATGGCAAAGCGAAAAAGCGGAGTTTACTTACTGTAAATGAACACTTTTCAACACCGCCATCGGGAAAATCAGGAATGAGCTGAGTAGTTAATTACAGAGTAAAAATTCACAAGGGAGATTACACATACAATGACAATCAAAGTTGGAATCAACGGCTTCGGCCGCATCGGCCGCATGGCATTTCGCGCCATTGCCAAAGAGTTTACCGATATGGAAGTGGTCGGCATTAACGATCTGCTTGATCCGGATTATCAAGCCTACATGCTCAAGTATGACTCGGTACATGGTCGCTTTGACGGTGATGTGGCGGTCGAAGGCAATACTATGATTGTCAACGGCAAAAAGATCCGCCTGTCGGCTGAGCGCAACCCCGCTGACCTCAAGTGGAATGAGATCGGCGTTGATGTCGTATTGGAGTGTACAGGGTTCTTTCTCACCGAAGAGAGCTGTCAGGCGCATATCAAGGCTGGCGCCAAAAAGGTGTTGCAGTCCGCACCCTCCAAAGATGCCACCCCGATGTTCGTCTATGGCGTTAACCATGCCGATTACCAAGGTGAGGCGATTGTTTCCGCAGCTTCTTGCACCACCAACTGCCTTGCTCCGATTGCCAAGGTGCTAAACGACAACTTTGGCATTAAACGCGGCCTGATGACTACCGTCCATGCCACTACCGCCACCCAAAAAACGGTCGATGGCCCGTCCAACAAGGATTGGCGCGGTGGCCGTGGCATTCTGGAAAACATCATCCCCTCCTCGACTGGTGCCGCTAAGGCAGTAGGCAAGGTGATTCCAGCGCTCAATGGCAAGTTGACCGGAATGGCCTTCCGCGTACCAACCTCCGATGTCTCGGTGGTTGATTTAACGGTCGAACTCATCAAAGAGACCTCGTACGATGGCATCGTGGCAGCGATGAAGGCTGCCTCTGAGGGTGCGATGAAGGGCGTGTTAGGATTCACCGACGAGAAGGTGGTTTCCACCGATTTCCGTGGAGATTCGCATCCATCCATCTTCGACTCCACTGCTGGCATCGCGATTGACAGCACCTTTGTCAAAATCGTGGCCTTCTATGACAATGAGTATGGCTATACCTGCAATATGTTGCGCGTTCTGCGTCACATCGCTGGCTAATAGCGACCAATAATGCGCGTGGGAGAGGATGCTACCTCTCCCACGCTTGCCCCTGCCGCGCCAATGGGTTGCGTTGGCAGCGTCAAGCGAGCACCAATTATTTAGTGCCATGTCACACTGGTGACACACTCCCCTGTTACTCTGCATACGAAATCCGCTTGGAAGAAGGAGCATCACGATGTCTGTAATAAAAATGACTGACCTAGACCTCAAAGGGAAGCGGGTACTGATCCGCGAGGATCTCAATGTTCCGATTATCGATGGCGAAGTTGGGGATGACACCCGTATCCGTGCTAGTTTGCCCACCATGCAACGCGCCATTGAAGCTGGAGCCAAGGTGCAGGTCTGCTGCCATCTTGGCCGCCCAACCGAAGGTGAATACGATGAGAAGTTTTCGCTGGCTCCTGTTGCCCGCCATCTCTCCAAGCTGTTGGGTAAAGAGGTGCGTTTGGTCAAGGATTACCTCGACACGGCACCGCAACTTGCCGATGGCGAACTGGTGCTACTGGAGAATATCCGCTTCAATGTAGGGGAAAAAAAGAACGATGTGGCACTCTCCAAACAGTATGCCGCACTATGTGATGTGTTCGTCATGGATGCCTTCGGCACAGCCCACCGCGCCCAAGCCTCTACCCATGGCGCGGGTCAGTTTGCACCAATCGCATGCGCAGGGCCGCTGCTGGCTGGCGAACTAGAAGCGTTAGGTAAGGCTCTGGATAACCCCGCTCGCCCGATGGTTGCGATTGTTGGCGGCTCTAAAGTCTCGACCAAGCTGACGGTGTTGGAATCGCTATCCAAGGTGGTTGATCAACTGGTGGTTGGCGGCGGTATTGCCAACACCTTTATCGCGGCTGCCGGTCACAATGTTGGCAAATCCTTGTACGAGCCAGACCTGCTCAATACCTGCAAAACCCTCTCAGCAGCAGCAAAAGCACGCGGAGGTGAGATTCCGGTTCCTACCGATGTCGTCTGTGCCAAAGCTTTCGCCGCCACAGCAGAAGCGACCCTGAAGGGAGCCTCAGAAGTAGCCGACGACGATATGATTTTTGATATCGGCCCGGATTCTGCGGCAGCGCTGGCTGAGATCCTCAAAAAAGCAGGCACCATCGTCTGGAATGGCCCAGTAGGGGTATTCGAGTTCGATCAGTTCGGTGAGGGCACCAAGGCGATCGCGCTAGCAATTGCTGACTCTCCGGCATTCTCCATTGCTGGCGGCGGCGATACCTTGGCCGCAGTGACCAAGTACGGCATTGGTGACAAGGTATCCTACATCTCCACCGGTGGTGGTGCATTCCTCGAGTTCCTTGAGGGTAAAAAGCTACCCGCCGTAGCTATGTTGGAGGATCGCGCCGCTTTATGATTACCTCAAAACGCCGAACAAAAATTGTAGCCACACTAGGGCCATCCTCAGAAACCCCCGAGGTGCTCGACCGCATGATTGCTGCGGGAGTCAATGTGGTGCGCCTTAACTTTTCGCATGGCACTGCGGAAGACCATCGCATGCGTGCCGAAAATGTGCGTGCTGCTGCTAAAAAGCACGGCGTAATCGTCGGCATTCTTGCCGATATGCAGGGGCCAAAAATTCGAATTGGTCAATTCAAGCACCGCCACACCCTGCTCACCCCCGGACAGCACTTCATTATTGATGCCGAACTCGCACTGGATGCAGGCAATGATGAACGGGTAGGTCTGACCTACAAACAGCTACTCCACGATGTCGAAGCTGGCGCGCGACTGCTACTGAACGACGGTCTGATTGTGATGGATGTCGATGAAATCGTTGGCAGTGAGATTCGCTGCACAGTAATTATCGGCGGCGAACTATCGAACAACAAAGGCATTAACCGCGCTGGAGGCGGGCTCTCTGCTGCGGCACTCACCGAGAAAGATAAAGAAGATATCAAAACCGCCTGTGCTATCGAGGCGGATTACATCGCCATCTCCTTTCCCCGCAACGGTGCGGATATGGAGTATGCCCGCAAACTGGTGCGCGCAGCCGGTGGCCATGCGGCACTGGTAGCGAAGGTGGAGCGTGCCGAAGCCGTTGAGGATGATAACCTGAAATCGATCATGGAAGCATCCGATGTGGTGATGGTGGCGCGTGGCGACCTCGGCGTAGAGATTGGCGATGCCGCCGTACCGCCGATGCAGAAAAAGATGCTGCGCATGGCGCCCAAGTACAACTGTCCAGTCATCGTTGCCACCCAGATGATGGAATCGATGTGTGAAAACCCAATCCCAACCCGCGCCGAGGTCAATGATGTCGCCAATGCGGTGATTGATGGTGCCGATGCGGTCATGCTCTCCGGCGAATCCGCAGCGGGGAAATATCCAGTCGAAGCGGTAATGGCGATGGATCGCACCTGCTTGGAGACCGAAAAACACCGCATTTTTCCGGCACAAAGCACCCGGGATCCGCGCTTCCCCCCACACTCGATCAACGAATGTATTGCCCGATCGGTGATGGATGCCTCACGCATGATGCCAATTAAAGCAATCGTCACCTTTACCCAAAGCGGCAGTACGGCACTGTATATGTCACGACACCTTGGGGATGTTCCGATTTATGCCCTAACACCGGAACCAAAAACACTTGGAAAACTTGCGCTCTATCGCAATGTTATCCCTATTATTCTTGACATCCAATATCAAAATGCGACCGATGCCCCGCAAGCAACCGAGGACGCAAAACAGTTGATGCTAAAACGCGGCATCGTAGAAGAGGATGACCTCATCGCCATGACGATGGGAACCCCGATGGGCCAAGCGGGCGCCACCAACATGATGAAGATCGTTCGAGCCGGTGACCGCTGGTCACCAAATTCATAGCGTAACAGCGCATAACTAAACTCAAGGAGAAAATACAATGGCACTTATTTCACTACGCCAGCTGCTAGATCATGCAGCGGAAAACAGCTACGGCATGCCGGCATTCAATGTCAATAACCTAGAGCAGGTTCAGGCTATTATGGAGGCCGCCTCCGAAACCAACAGCCCAGTGATCATGCAAGGATCGGCTGGTGCCCGTAAATATGCGGGAGAATCCTTCCTGCGCCACCTGATCGCGGCTGCGATTGAGCAGTATCCCCACATTCCGATCGTGATGCACCAGGATCATGGTTCTGAGCCTGCCGTATGCCTGCGCTCGATCCAATCCGGTTTTTCATCAGTCATGATGGATGGCTCGTTGATGGCAGATGCCAAAACACCAGCATCGTACGAATACAATGTTGAAACCACCAAAAAGGTTTGCGAGATGGCACATGCCGGCGGCGTATCCGTGGAGGGCGAACTGGGTTGCCTCGGCTCTTTGGAAACGGGCATGATGGGTGAGGAGGATGGTCACGGCGCAGAAGGCAAGCTCGACATGGAGATGCTGCTAACTGATGTCGATGAGGCAGCGGACTTCGTTGCGCAGACTGGTGTGGATGCACTGGCCATTGCCATTGGCACCTCCCATGGCGCCTACAAGTTTACCAAGCCTCCTACTGGTGCGGTACTGCGGATTGACCGCATCCGGGAAATTCATGCCAAGCTGCCAAACACCCATCTGGTGATGCATGGCTCTTCATCCGTGCCACAGGAGTGGTTGGCGGTGATCAATGAATTCGGTGGTGACATGGGCGAAACCTACGGTGTGCCGGTTAAAGAGATTGTTGAAGGCATCAAGTCTGGCGTTCGCAAAGTGAATATTGATACCGACCTGCGCATGTCCTCCACTGGAGCGATTCGTCGCCATCTGGCTGAGAACAGCTCCAACTTTGATCCGCGTAAATTTTATGTCGCAGCCAAAAACGCGATGAAAGAGCTCTGCAAGGCCCGATTCGAAGCCTTCGGTGCCGCTGGCAACGCCTCCAAAGTCAATGCCAAATCACTGGAAAATATGATCAGCTTTTACAGCTAATCTCGTAGTCTGCCGACTGCGATGCAACAGGCGGTCTAATATGGCCGCCTGTTTTCGTTGGTAGGAAAAAGGGTAACTACTCAGATCACTTCCGGTTTTCCTGATAGCGGCGTTGAAAAATGCGCATTTACAGTAGTAAACTCCGATTTTTCGCCTTGCTATCAGCAAAACCGGAAGCGATCTGAGCAGTTACGGGTGCTGAGTAGTTACGAAAAAAAGGAGAGCAACACCATGGCCCAAGATGCAATGAAAGAAAAGGTTGCGGAAGCAGCACTAGCCTATGTCGAAGCGGGCACCATCATCGGCGTTGGCACTGGCTCCACTGCCAACAAGTTTATCGATGCACTAACGGCCAAAAAGGATGCGATTCTAGGTGCCGTAGCCAGTTCCAATGCCACTGCCGAGCGGCTGACAGCCAATGGGATTCGGGTAATCGACCTCAATCAGGCCTTGCGCGAAGTGGCCTCCCTCGCCGTCTATATCGATGGTGCAGATGAGTTTGACCCTGCGCGCTGCCTCACCAAGGGTGGAGGTGGTGCGCTCACCCGTGAAAAGATCGTGGCAGCAGCCGCCGACCGCTTTGTTTGCATTGTGGATCAGAGCAAACAGGTGCAACACCTCGGCGCATTTCCCCTTCCAATCGAAGTCATCCCCATGGCGGAGGCACCCATCACCACAGCGGTGCGTCAACTGGGTGGGGAGCCACGGCTTCGTGAGGGATTCATCACCGACAACGGCAATATCATCATTGATGTGCATGGTTTGGTCATTACCGATGGCCTGGCGCTGGAGGATCAACTCAACGCCTTGCCCGGCGTCGTGACCAACGGCATCTTCGCCCACCAACGCGCCACGGTAATCCTAATGGCCACCCCAGAGGGCGTAGTCACACTGTAGAGGCTCGGTAAGCAGCACCTGTTTTTCACCGCACCGCACTCTCTGCGGTAGCAAAGCTTGTTCCAGACGCTCAACCGTGCCCTTCGGTCTCCGGCAGCAAACTGTCCGCAAAGGCCTCGCCATCGAATGGCATCAAGTCTTCCAGCGCTTCACCCACGCCAATATACCGCACTGGGAGGCGGAAGCGATCACACAACTGCAACACCACGCCGCCTTTGGCGGTGCCATCAAGCTTGGTCACCACAAGACCGGTAGTCCCTGCAGTAGCGCGGAACTTCTCCACCTGAACGACGGCGTTCTGCCCGGTGCCACCATCCACCACCTGCCACACCTCATGCGGTGCGCCGGGTAGCGCCTTGGCTACCACGCGGCGCACCTTGGCCAATTCATCCATTAACCCTTTATCGGTCTGCACCCGACCTGCCGTATCGATCATAATGACATCATGGCCACCAGCCACCCCATGACGAATCGTGTCAAAGGCCACCGCAGCAGGATCGGCGCCATGCTCCTGACGCACCAGTTCCGCACCACTGCGTTCCACCCATACCGCCAGCTGATCAATCGCCGCCGCACGAAAGGTGTCTGCCGCACCAATCAACACCCGCTTGCCCTCCCCATGCCACATTGCAGCCAGTTTACCGATAGTGGTGGTTTTCCCCGTGCCATTGACCCCAATCACCAATAGCACAAACGGTTTTTTCTCTAATCCGACATTGTCCCCTTGCGCACCCATCAGCATTTCAAGCATGGCGCTCTTCAATGCTGAGAGTGGGGGCTGATAGCGGCGCTTCCGCGCCTCGCCGACCAAACGCAACGCCGTTTCCGTACCACAATCGGCCATAATAAAAGCCTCTTCCGCCGATTCCCATTGGGAATCATCCCACCCATCACTCTTCACGCCCGTCTGTGGCAATAGGCTGCGCAAACCCTCACGGCTATGCGCCATGCCACTTCGTAACCGCTTCCATATTGAACCCATACGCACCTCCCAGCGAATCTAATCGACCCTTAGCATGAAAAAAAAGAGCCATCAGGTCAAATATAGATGACCTTTTCCTCCAATCTGGTAAGGATTGCTCCAAGCGCCCGACGAACTGGGTCTAATATTCTTGGAGGACACCCTTGATTGAAGTCACATTTGCCGGCGCACTAATTGCCGGCCTGCTCTCGTTTCTCTCCCCTTGCGTGCTACCGCTAGTGCCCGCCTACCTCTCCTACATTAGCGGGGTATCGGTCGACGCCTTGCGCAACAACGATGGCTCACAACACGGCGCCACCCGACGCCACGCACTGATACAATCGCTATGGTTTATTGCAGGATTCAGCCTTATTTTCATCGCATTGGGAGCATCGGCAACCTTGCTGGGCCAATGGTTACTCACCCATATGGCAATACTGGGAAAAATTGCAGGCGGTGTCATCATCGTGTTTGGACTGCATTACCTGGGCATCATCCGTATCCCCTTCTTAATGATGGAGGCACGAATGGACAGCGATGGCGTTCGCCCCACCCATGGCTTGGGCGCACTCGTGCTTGGCGCAGCATTTGCCTTCGGCTGGACGCCATGTGTCGGGCCAATCTTAGGTGCAATCCTGGCCGTTGCCGGCGCGCAACACGACCTCATGCGCGGCATCCTACTTCTCGCCACCTACTCCGCAGGACTGGCAATTCCGTTTCTGATTGCCGCCTTGGCCACGGATGCATTCCTGCGCTGGTCCTCCCGGTTCAAACGCCATCTGCACTGGGTAGAACGCATCTCTGGCCTGTTGCTATTGGGCGTCGGCTTACTGATTTTTCTTGGCAGCTTCAGCATTATCTCCAGCTGGCTCATCAGCTACCTACCATGGCTAGCGAATATTGAGCCCTCCATCACTCCCTAAGGCACCGTAAATAAATAACTCATCGGTTTCCACTTGTCTTTTTGCTTTCTTCGTTGTGAAAAGCCTTATATAGCAGTGCTATATGCCGCTTTTTCGCCTTGAAACCAAACAAAAATCCAGCGCGTAAACCAACGATTTATTGTAACTACTCAGCACCCTACCAAAAAATAGCTGTAACTGCTCAGATTGCTTCCAGTTTTCCTGATAGCAAGGCGAAAAAGCGGAGTTTACTACTGTAAATGAGCATTTTTCAACGCCGCTATCGGGAAAACTGGGAGTGAG
>JAUZRF010000081.1 GCA_030950645.1 Mariprofundales bacterium | reverse complement strand
AAATGCTCATCATGATGATCAGATAAAGGCATTAAAATATTTTAGCCTGACTGGGCGTGTGTTCATTGGAATGTCTCCATAACAGCTATCATCCCGATATCTTTAAAAAATGAACTATGCATTACTTTTACCTTTGTAACTACTCAGATTGCTTCCGGTTTTCCTGATAACAAGGCGAAAAAGCGGAGTTTACTACTGTAAATGAGCATTTTTCAACGCCGCTATCAGGAAAACCGGAAGTGAGCTGAGTAGTTACTTACCTTTAACAAATCGTAACCACTCAGCACCCCTGATCCTATGCGTTTATGCGGCTGGGATAAAGGACTTGTCCTGATAAGCACGGATGATCGCATCAAGCGGGTTGATGTTATTTTTTCTAGCTGTGGAGAGATAGCCGCGAATACGAGCGAACTTTTCAGCCCCAGTAGTGCAGCATTCGTTCTGTGACGGGTTTGGGGACAATCATGATATTTCGTCACTACCCAGCACTACCCAGCATCCCTTGAAAATACCCCGTAGCTGCTCAGATTGCTTCTGGTTTTTCTGATAGCAAGGCGGAAAAGCGGAAGTGAGCTGAGTAGTTACGATATTTCAAGGACAAACACGAGCCAATCAATCAGAGCCCACAGTCTACTCGACAGTGCACTCTGGGTCAGTTCTTTGAGCAGAGCTAAATATTAAAGGAGGGGGTGGATCAGTTTTTTGAGCAACGGCGGGTCAATTTTGGTGAGCGCCCAAGGAGTGAGCTGAGTAGTTACGACTTGGCTCTAGTTACTTTGGCAAAAAAGGTTGCACCATCCCGTTGGTAGCACTTCATAAAGAGATGATCTGGATGTAGACATTTGCACGGTGCTGGCTATTATGCGCCGCCTTTTTTGGAGGTATTTACCCAATGGCTAAACGCTGTGAAATTTGTAATAAAGGCCCGATGAGTGGCAACAATGTGAGCCATGCTCACAACACCACTCGCCGCCGTTTTCTGCCCAACCTTAAGCGCGTGCGCACTATGGTTGCGGGTCAGGTTCAACGCCTGCGCGTCTGCACTAGTTGCCTGCGCTCTGGCAAGGTATTTAAGGCTTAAAAACCACCATCCGATCCCTCTACCCGCCTCAGTGCATAGAGGGATCGGACGATGGCAACAGCGTGAGGAATCACCCTTTGGCTGCTATCACATCCATTTCAACCTTGGCTCCTAGAGGTAGCTGCGCCACTGCCACCGTGGCGCGGGCGGGTCGGTGGTCGCCTAACCATTCGGCATAGAGTGCATTTACTACCGAGAAATCCGTCATGTCGATCAGATAAATTCCTGTTTTGATAATCTGACCTGGGGCGCTGCCCGCAGCATTTAGTACGGCAGTTAGATTTTGCATCACCTGCTTGGCTTCCGCCGCAATGCCGCCTGCGACCAATTTCCCAGTTATCGGATCCAATCCAATCTGTCCAGATGCGTAGACGATGCCATCGTGTACCACCGCATGGCTATACGGCCCGACCGCTTTTGGCGCCTGTTTGCTATTCACAATGTCCATGAGCTATTCCTTATTACTTATTGATTCGTAGTAACTACTTAGCATCCTACCCAAAAATGGCTGTCACGGTTCAGATTGCTTCCGATTTTTCTGATAACAAGGCGAAAAAGCGGAGTTTACTACTGTAAATGAGCATTTTTCAACGCCGCTATCGGGAAAACCGGGAGTGAGCTGAGTTGTTACGATTCATATAGATTTATTTCGCCGCGAAATAGTGTTGTGCAATCCTTCGGCTGGCACACTAAGAGTCGATCACAACCGGCTCTATTCGCTGCGGAAATTGCCATTGCCAAATCATCACCTGCCCCACCCATGCTAAGATCATCGCTCCAGATCATGCCGGTAAAACTGAATTCTTGACGCAAGATCTGTTGCAGCCAATAGTGCGAACAGGAGGCGATTGTCCGATCTTGTTGTGGGTAATGGACATGGGCCGTCATGACATGATGCAAGCCATTGGATATCAAATCGGCAAAGGGGCGTGCCTCAGCCAGCAGTGTGGCATGATCCAACGCAACGGTTGGGGTAGAGAGATGGGAGTCGCAATTTGCGCGGCCATGGCCAGGAAAGTGTTTGCCAACGGCTTCAATGCCACCGGCCTGCAACCCCTCCATGACAGCACGCCCCAGCGCACTCACAATAGCAGGATCATCGGAATAGGCGCGCGCACCAATGATTTTATCCGCTTGGGGGTGGTATAGATCGAGAATTGGGGCGCAGTTATGGCTGAAACCAAGGGTCGCCAACCCTTCGCCGCAGCGTTTTGCATCTGCGTACGCCGTAGTCACCGCCTGATTGGCATCATTGCGATATCGCTGACCATAGCTGGCCGCAGCAGGGCGCTCACAGAACGGAGGCCAAGGGATACGGTTTACCCGTCCCCCCTCCTCATCGATCGCCGCCCAAAGATGGTCTCCAGCGGCATCTTTGGCTGCGGTCAAGAGTGTGCGCACCTGATCGGGTGATTCAATGTTCCGAGCAAAAAGGATCACGCCCGCCGGTGGTGAGGTGGCAAGCCAGCGCTGCTCGTCGGTGCTAAGCGTGGTGCCCGCCAGTCCAAGAATCAGTTTGGATTCAATGGTTGGCATCATGCCCTTTCTTCATATTGGTTGGTGCAACTTGCTGCATGACTGGATCGGTCATCCCCTGCTCCTGCAAAACGCGCCAGGTGATATCGGCATCATCTTGGGATTGGGGTGCGAATTGCAATCGCCAGAGATCGGTCATGAGAACCAGTGATTTTTTGCTGAATTTTAGTCCCGAGGCGGTTAGTTTTTGTTCTGCTCCTGCAATGGCTGCGCGGTTGCTCTCGCGTCCCAATTCAAGATGGTACCCAGCATCATCGTGGGTTTGTGTGGCTTGAATACCGTGTTGTTTCCAGCGTGCCAATGCTTCGAGCGCTGGTGCCGGGCTGGCATAGATAACGGGATCCCAAAAACGCATCCAAGTCCGTTGTTCGTGTGCAGTGATGATGCGGGGGGTGAATCCCAATTTCACTAAGCGCTGTTTGATCTGCTCTGCATCAGCTTGGCGCAAAAGGGGGCGGGTCGTCACCTGCCACAGTTGATGGTATGCTGTTGGTTCTGGCGGGATACTGATGCGGAATTTTCGGATCAGAGTATTGCCCAAGGGAGGATTCCACGCCACCCAAGCTAGCGTGGTTGCGGCCAATAGCGCCAAGCTAATGATGATACGGGAGATTACTTGCATGCGCTGGCTCCAAAGTGTTCGGTTGCCAGAAGTGCCAATCCATCCAGCGTTAAATTGGGTTCCATCGCAGTCAGTCCTTTGATGTCATCCGATAGTACTCCAGCCAATCCTCCGGTAGCGATCACCGGAACGGTGGCATCTTGAAGCTCATGGTGGAGGCGATGAATCAGGCCATTAATTGCCTCCACCGCTCCCCAGTAGCTCCCCGATTGCATGGCACTAACCGTATCACGGCCGATCAGGCACTCGGTGCGTTCAAGCGACACCTCGGGCAGTCGTGCCGCTCGCTGAGCCAAGGACTCTAGCGCCATTTCGACGCCAGGAAGAATCAATCCGCCTGCGTAATGGCCATTGGCAGTAACAATATCAAAGGTGGTGGCAGTACCGCAATCGAGGATAATTACCGGTGCCCCGTAGACATGGCGGGCGGCAATGGCATTCACCAAACGGTCGGCACCTACTTCCCGTGGATGGAGGTAGTCGATTGCCATGCCGGTGCGAACGCCATGCTCTCCAACCATGGCAACGGGTGCTGCAATCAGTTTGCTACAGGCTTGATCTACCACGCCGTCAATGGCTGGCACCACGCTGGCGACCATCACGCCACGAATCCCATCCGCAGCGATCTGGTGCATCTGTAATTGGCCGAACAGTTGCCAGCGTAGCTCATCGGCGGTCATACGCCGCTGGCTACGCAGTCTCCATTTGGCAACCATGACCGTGCCACGATAAATACCGCAAGCGATATCGGTATTGCCCACATCCATCAATAGGTTCATGGTAACTACTCAGATTGCTCCCGGTTTTCCCGATAGCGGCGTTGAAAAATGCTCATTTACAGTAGTAAACTCCGCTTTTCCGCCTTGCTATCAGGAAAACCGGAAGCAATCTGAGCAGTTACAGCCATTTTTGGGTAGGGTGCTAAGTAGTTACGATTTAAGGTTTGATAAGGTTTGTCTTTACCTTTTTGAATGCTAACAACAATCACTTTTTTATGATCAACAGTTAAACTATCCGTTACTACATCCAAAGCAGGGATAATATTATTACGGGCAATATTAGAAATATATTCCTCATAATTCTTATCTTCCTGCACCCCCTTAACGCTGCCATCATCCGTTACGCCGATCAATAAATGACCCCCTTGGGTATTGGCAAAAGCAACCATCTCTTTGGCTATGCTTTCAGATCTAACTAATGCCTCCTTAAACTCAACCGAGGCATTTTCACCCTGCTGTAATAAATCAATTATATTCATAATTCCTCAGCACCCTACCAGAAAATGATCATTTTCCATTAGGTGGGGTGGGGTAACGATTTACATTCCTTATGGCCATTGCCCCATTCAATCTGACATTCAGTGGGGTTTCCTGATATTTCATGGAACGAAACAATAGGGGAAGGTGCATCTAAGTCAATGTATTATGACATCTTATGGCATATCATGGAGACTTGAGGAAAAAAGAGATGGCGGAGAGGGTGGGGTTCGAACCCACGTGGCAGGATTAGCCGCCCAACCGATTTCGAGTCGGTGCCGTTATGACCACTTCGGTACCTCTCCATCTTTTTGCTGATCACGCGCAAGCTAACGCTGTGCCAAAGGTGATCAAGTGATCTATCTGCCTGACGAACACCCCAGCGGAATTTGTTGGCGCACTGCCGTAATACGATTGCGATCTAAGCTGTGCATGATCACCCCAACGCCATGGCCCAGCCGTGCCACCACCCCACCCCACGGATCGAGGATCATGCTATTCCCCCAGGTTTTTCGCCCGCTCGGATGGTGGCCACACTGGGCGGCGGCAAGTAGGTAGCACTGGGTTTCAATCGCCCGTGCTTGCAACAGCGGCAACCAGTGATCATGTCCCGTAGCATAGGTAAAAGCGGCCGGCATGCTAAATAGATCACAACCCAGCTGGCGGTAGTGCTGAAACAGTGCCGGAAATCGCACATCAAAACAGATAGACAATCCCACACGCCATCCCGCGATATCCGCCACGACGGGGTGTTCACCCGCAGTAACCAGATCGGACTCGCGGTAGCATTCACTACCCGGTGTGGCGTCAAACAGGTGGATCTTATCATAGCTAGCGATCACCTCACCTTCGGGACTCATCACCACAGAACGGTTGCATAACGCCCCCTGCTCGGTGACAGCAAGCAAAGAGCCCGCAATGATCCACACGCGATGCTGGCGTGCCTGATCGGCGAGAAATCTGGTCACCACTGCCCCATGTTGTTCGGGAAACAACTGTTTTTGTGCCGCATCCTCCCCCATCAAGGCGAAATTCTCCGGCAACAATATCAGCTGCGCACCACCCTCCGCCGCCGATGCCATCAATGCCGCCGCCTGCACCAAGTTGGCAGCAACATCGCTGCCGCTGTTCATCTGAACACACCCCGCGACCAATTGCACACTGGCTTCGCCGCCCAAGTTCGGTGAAGCAACCAATTTAGGCAAAACGGCCAATGCCCAACAATTTTCCCATATTGGCATCATCCTCAAGCACCGGCACCAATCGCTCATCTAAGGCACTCATCAGGGTCATCATCCCAGGGCCATGACCAGCCAGCGGCGAGTCAGAATGGATCACCACACCAATCGTGATCGCACCTTTGCGCCAAGTGCGGCCGTAACGATTATCATGATCAAGCACCGCAACAAAATCACCAAACCTCAGCCGATCAAGGCCATGCTCACGCACCATTGCTTGGTCATGGCAAAGAATATCGTAATCACCGGTAGCCACCGACAATGCGCCAATGCCCGACCCCATGGCATGCCCCGGCACAATGGCGTGCACCGGCACTTCAATCTTACCATCCGCACGCTCCGTCAGCAGCCACCGATCAAGCAGCGCTGGGTCAAGATTATAGATCGCTACTTCGGGATGGTCGGGAAATTTCAACCCTTGACCAAAACCACGAATGAGAAATTTATCATCACAAGTGAGTTGATCGAGCACTGCATCCGGAAAATCGAGCATCAGATGCTCAACGCCTCCGTGGTGACCAAGCACCGTGCCGAGCGCGCCTTTGGCTTCGCCGCTAACCACCTTAGCCACATTGCCGCAACAGGCGAGAAATTGATACCCCGCCTCCACCTTGCGATTTTTGTGGTTCAGTGTGGAGGAGACTCCAGGTTCAATATGCTCCCCTGCCCAACCAAATACAGAGTCGCCGATCTTTACATTGTAGGTGATTCCGCCTGTAGAGGGGCACGAGAAGGCGGTGCCATCCGCAGCAACCTCAAATGGTGCCCACTGATGCGCTGGAGCAACACAGCCCTGAACCGCAGTCATCACCAATTGGTTGAAATTGATCCGTATCGACGCCCGTTTCCCCACTATCTTGCACATAAAATATAGCTCCTTGACCATGAAAATCTTCCGCCAGCTTACGAAGCGGTGGTCGTGAAGGAAAGCAGATAAATCCTCGTAACTACTCAGCTCACTCCCGATTTTCCCGATAGCGGCGTTGAAAAATACCCGTTTACAGTAGTAAACTCCGCTTTTTCGCCGTGCTATCAGAAAAACCGGAAGCAATCTGAGTAGTTACAAATCCTCCCCTATTTATTCGCGTGCATAGAGAGCCTCTTGCACAACTCATGAGCCGTGATTGGCTTCCCCACGCTGGCGCACTTTCAGGCTGGAATTCCGGTACATGGAACCACCATGCCCCCCATTTCATCCTGAAAAGGCACTCGAAGTGGGATTGCCACGCATCCACCCAGAGTGTTGCAAGAGGCTCTTGAGCCAGCATCATCCAATGACAACACCACGCATCAGATCTAGGCTGTGGCGCATGGTTCAACTCAAAAGTAAAGAAGAGATCGCACAGATGCGGCCTGCCTGCATCGCTGCTGCGGCCACCCTCAACATGATTGAATCACACATCTGTGCCGGTATCACCACCAATGAGATCAATACCTTGGTGCACGAGGACACCATTCGTCGCGGAGGGATTCCGGCTCCACTCAACTACCACGGCTTTCCCAAATCGGTTTGCACCTCGGTCAACCATGTCGTATGCCACGGCATCCCTGGCGACAAGAAGCTGAAGAATGGCGATATTATCAACATCGATGTCACTACCATTATTGATGGTTGGCATGGCGATACCAGCCGCACCTTCTATGTTGGCACCCCATCACCAAAGGCGAAAAAAGTCGTTGAGGTGGCCCGCCAAGCGCTTGTTCATGGTATCAATATGGTACAAACCGGAGCAACATTAGGTGATATTGGTCATGCAATTCAGATGTTTGCCGAAGGAGAACACTGTTCGGTTGTTCGTGAATATTGCGGCCATGGCACCGGCCGCGCCTTCCATGAAGAGCCCCAAGTATTGCATTATGGCACCCCGGGAACTGGATTACGGCTGGAGGTAGGTATGGTATTCACTATTGAACCGATGATTAACCTCGGCAAGGCCGCGATCAAACTATTGGGAGACAAATGGACCGTGGTTACGCGTGACAAATCGCTCTCCGCCCAGTTCGAGCACACCTTAGCGATTACCGAGGAGGGGGTAAAAATTCTCACCCTAGAGAGCCTCTTGCAAAACTCATGATCGGCGATTGGCCTCCCCACTCCGGCGCATTTTCAGGCGGGGATTTCGGTGCATGGAACCACCATACCCCCCCATTCCAGCCTGAAAACGCACTCGAAGTGGGATTGCCACCCATCCACCCAGAGTGTTGCAAGAGGCTCTAAAATAATAAGGCCTGAATTCAAGAGGTAACTACTCAGATTGCTTCCGGTTTTCCTGATAGCAAGGCGAAAAAGCGGAGTTTACTACTGTAAACGGGCATTTTTCAACGCCGCTATCAGAAAAACCGGGAGTGAGCTGAGTAGTTACATAATAAGGAGCATTAAAACTATGAGGGAAGCCGGAACATTCTTACGCATCTACTTCTCCGAATCCGATCAAATTGATGGCAAGCCCGCCACGGAAGCGATTATTGATCTCTGCCGCGAAGCTGGCCTGCACGCGGTCTCGGTCATGCGCTGCATTGAGGGCATGGGAAGACATGGGGTGCACACCACCTCATTTCTTAGCATGTCGAATCACCTACCGCTGTTGGTTGAGATCGTCGATACCCCCGAACGGATTGAACAGGCCATCATCAAGATCCGTCCTCACCTTAACGGGCAATTGGCCGTCACCTGGCCCACCCAAATCCTCCACACCTAGGGCTGAACATGATTGAACACCTCCGCCATATCCCCCTATTTGCAAATCTCGATGACGACAAATTGGCCTCGATTGCACACTTAGGACACATCAACACCATCCCTGCTAATAGTATGATTTTACAGGAAGGTGACAAAGGAACCTCGCTTTTTGTGATCCTCGAAGGCTCTGTAAAAATATGCTACTATGCCGCAGATGGTCATGAGATTATTCTTAGCGTGTTAGGACGCGATCAGTTTTTCGGGGAGATGGCGCTGTTGGCTTGCGAGCCGCGTTCCGCGACCGCAATCACGATCACTGCCAGTCGCCTAGCGCAAATTCATTGCCATGATTTCAAGCAACTGCTTAAAAGCAACCCCGATATTGCCGTCAGTATGCTTTCCGAAGTAACCAACCGATTGCGCCAAACCAGTCAAGTGCTTGAGCGGCTCAGCACCTTAAATGTGCCAGCACGGCTCTACATGTTGATTCTTGATCGCTGCCACAAAGCACAGCGGCTGATTCCAACCAGTGCCAACCGCAGTAGCGTCGCGATCGAACTCCCAACCCACCAACTGCTTGCCGACCAAATCGCCACCAGCAGGGAAACCGTTACCCGCGCGATTGGACGATTGAAAAAAGATAGCATTATCAAGCATGTTGAAGGGAAAAAGAATATCTTTCAGGTAGATATCCAATCCCTTAATACACTTACTCAGATGATGATCTAACCCGATGTTGGTCAATGGGCATCACTACCGCACGGTGTGGATGGAACAATCCACTGTGCACATGATCGAACAAAACCTACTCCCTTTCACCTTTTCGGTAGCCGAATTCCCTAGCTGTGCCGCTAGCTGTGCTGCGATCTGCAACATGACCGTGCGTGGTGCCGGAGCCATTGGTGCTGCTGCTGGATATGCCATGGCGCAAGGTTTTCTCGAGGAAGACGATCCCAATATCGCACGCACCATGATATGCGCCACCCGTCCTACCGCCCAAAACCTATTTTATGCCGTGAACCGGGTGTGGCAAGCAGGAATTACCGGAGGGAAAGAGGCCGCAGTCGCAGAGGCCGAGGCGGTTGCCAATGACGATGCTGAAGCTAGCCGCCGCATCGGCCAATTCGGCGCTGAACTGATCAACGATGGCAACAATATCCTCACCCACTGCAATGCCGGCTGGCTCGCATTTGTCGATTACGGCACCGCCCTATCGCCAATCTATCTGGCGCATGAAGCGGGTAAACAGATCCATGTGTGGGTTGATGAGACCCGACCTCGTGGCCAAGGCGCGCGCCTCACGGCTTGGGAACTGACCCAAGCTGGCATCGATTGCAGTATTATTGCCGACAACGCCTCCGCCCACTTCATGGCACAAGGCAAGGTAGATATGGTAATTGTCGGCGCAGACCGCATTGCCGCCAACGGCGATAGTGCCAACAAGATCGGCACCTTGGAGAAGGCCATCTGTGCCAACTACTTTGGTATCCCCTTCTACATCGCTGCCCCCACAGCCACCATCGATGCCGCCTGTAGCGATGGCACGGCTATTCCGATTGAGGAGCGGAGTGCCGATGAAGTATTGTGGCAGCAAGGGGTTGATGAGCAGGGAGCAGCGCACACCATTCGCGTCGCCGCTCCCCAAGCGCGTGCGCGCAACCCAGCTTTTGATGTCACCCCAGCCAAGCTGATTCGGGGCATCATCACCGAGCACGGAATCATTGCTCCGAGCATTGCTGGTAGCACAGCCACGCAAAAGCAGTGACATGACGCAACTCAACCAAATAACGTAACTACTCAGCACCCTACCCAAAAATGGCTGTAACTGCTCAGATTGCTTCCGGTTTTCCTGATAGCAAGGCGAAAAAGCGGAGTTTACTACTGTAAATGAGAATTTTTCAACGCCGCTATCAGGAAAACCGGAAGTGAGCTGAGTAGTTACCCAATAACATCAATGATAAGGAACCTAAAACATCCCCTATGAACACCATTCAACGCGCGCTAATTAGCGTCTCCGACAAAACCGGCATCGCGCAATTTGCCCGCGCACTGACCAAACTCGGCGTGGAGATTCTCTCCACCGGTGGCACCGCCAAACTGCTGCGCGAGGCGAAGATTCCCGTGCGCGAGGTCGCCGACTACACCGGCTTTCCTGAAATGATGGATGGCCGAGTAAAAACGCTCAATCCCAAGGTACATGGCGGCATTCTGGCGCGGCGAGACAATGCCGAGGATCTCGCTTCGATGGCCGCACACGGCATCGACCGCATTGATCTAGTTTGCGTCAATCTTTATCCCTTTCGCCAAGCGGTAGCCAAGCCGGACTGCACCATCGACGATGCCATCGAGAACATCGACATTGGCGGCCCCTGCATGGTGCGTGCCGCAGCCAAAAACCATCGGTTCGTCACCATCGTGGTTGATCCTGCCGATTATCACAGCGTGCTGGAAGGGATCGAAAACGGTTCACTGGATGAGACCCGTCGCCGCGCGTTGGCGGTCAAGGCATTTGCCCACACCGCAGCCTACGATGGTGCCATCGCCAACCACTTCTCTGCCCTGAATGCTGATGGCAGCAAGCGTACATTCCCCGACATCTTCACCCGCCAATTCATCAAAACCTCGGATGAACTGCGTTACGGCGAGAACCCCCATCAAGCAGGCGCATTCTATGCCGATCCCGAGGATGAAGGGCTCTCACTCGCCGATTGCCCAGTACTGCAAGGCAAGGCGATCTCCTATAATAACATCGCAGATTCCGATGCCGCATTCGCGCTGGTTCGCGATTTTCATGACGGTGCCGTCGTCATCGTCAAGCACGCCAACCCGTGCGGCGTAGCACTTGGTGAGGATCAGGCCGCGACCTATGAGCGCGCACGCGCCGCCGATTCTATCTCCGCATTTGGCGGCATCGCCGCCTTCAATCGCCAACTGAGCGAGGCCACAGCCAAGCTGATTGCCGAAACCTTCATGGAGCTGGTGATCGCTCCGGGCTTCTCTGAAGCTGCACGAGCCATTCTGGCTACACGCAAAAACCTGCGTCTGATGCTGGCTCCCTCCGCCGAGCCAGTGCGTGGAGGGTTGGAGTTCAAACGGGTCAATGGCGGTCTGTTGGTACAGCAGCGCGATGCCCACATCCTTGAACGATCCATCTGCAAAGTGGTAACGGAACGGGCGCCAACCGAAGCCGAATGGCAGGACATGCTATTTGCTTGGACGGTAGCCAAGCATGTGAAATCCAATGCGATTGTGTTCGCCAAAGATGGCGTAACCTTGGGTGTTGGCGCCGGTCAAATGAACCGGATCAACTCCACCCGCATCGCCGCCCACCATGGCGGAGCCGCAACCAAAGGTAGTGCGGTCGCCTCCGATGCTTTCTTCCCGTTCCGCGATGGCATCGATGCCCTAGCCGATGCCGGTGCCACCGCAGTGATTCAACCCGGAGGCTCGATCCGTGATGAGGAAGTGATCGCCGCAGCCAACGAAAAGGAGATCGCCATGATCTTCACCAGCATTCGCCACTTCCGCCATTAACCGTAGATAAGCAACCCCGTGCGGAACTCCAATCCTGCATCCACCACCCTGCTGGCACTCGATGCCGCTGCGGGCGCTGCGGTAGCATTATTGCGCCACCAAGGCCGATGCATCACCGCCACCACCCCCGATGGGCTGCCCCACTCCCGTGCCGTCATCCCACTGCTGGAAAAATTATTGGCGCAGGCTGGTATCGACTGGCCACAAATTGACAGCTTTGCCCTCGGCTGTGGTCCAGGATCATTCACCGGCATTCGTATCGCCGCAGCGACGATGAATGGAGTAAATGCCGTGCTCCAACGGCCCATCACCCCTCTTGATTCACTAGCAATTACTGCAGCACAAGCACCGCTACCCGAGAGCAACGCTACCATATGGGTGGTTGAGGATGCGCGAATGGATGAGTGTTTTGTCGGCTGCTATCGCAAAGGAAAAACCCTCCAGGAGCCACGCCTAGTGCGCTGGCAAGCACTTGCCTCCCTGATCGGTGAAGCCGCAGTAATCAGCCGCAGCAATCCGCCCGACACCATAACCACGGCATGGCATGCGCCCCACTATTCCCGTAGCGAGGCCATGATTCACCTGTGCCAACACCTCGAAACGCCACCCCACGCCCCACGCAACTGCTACCCGCGCTATCTGCAACCCACCCAAGCCGAGCGCTAACTAACCCACTCTTCACCCCTTCCCAATTCGCTAATATCTAGTTGTACCGGATGGGCGGATAACGCAAATGCGTTATCAGTTTAAATAGTTACTCTGGGTTAAATCGGTGGTTTTATGCAAGTACTTCAAGATGCTTTTTGAGTCTCGAAGAGCCTTATTGATATCTAACCGCGTAACATCGGGCTTTTCGTAGTCAGCTTTTTGCCTTAACACTTTTAGGGCATATAACTTATTTCCAGTCATTGAGTTTTTCGATTTTAACGCATTAATAACACCATCATGACCGCCCAGCGTTCGGGCACCAGTAACATCGCTCGAACTAAGAAGTGCTGCATAGTATGCGCGGCTGATAATGGTTCTTGCCACAGATTGCTGAAATCCAGTGTCTGGAAGTTTTGCGTTCAGCCAACTTGAAAACTCATAAAACGCTGTTGGATTGAATGGCATGGAAAACTTAGTACAAAGACAGAACTACATTTTCAAGTGCATGTTCCAAGTGGTATATTTCAATAAAATTGAAGAGCTTTTCTTCTGCTGCAAAAAAAGTTTCTTCATCTTCGATACCCGTATGAACTTCTACAGTTAGAATCTGCTTGTTTGCTTCTCTATCCAAAACCACCTCTAACTTGCTACGCAAGCTCTGCGCAAATACAGCTTTCGATATGGTAGGCCATTCGGTCAAGAGCTTAGATGCAGGCTGGTGACCTTTCAGGAAATTAAAAATATCACTTTTTGTCGAAACTAAATCGAATTGATACACTGCAAGGGCGAGCTTTTCTTGAGCTTGTGCCGCAATACTGGCGACAGGCGGGTTTGTCGGAGAGGTGGAAGCTATTCTAATGCCCGGACTCATTGCGATGCCAAAGGCCGCTACTGTTGACCTGAGAACAGGTTTCGCGAAGCTAGCTAGCCGGATTTTCTGGGTATTAATGTCAGCATTCTCACAGTTGAATGTTTGCTGAAGAAGTGGGTTATATATGCTATCGATACTGGAACGACACCTAAGCTCTGTTGTCATAACCCAATCTTCTCCTTTTGGCCATCACTGAGCAATTCCCGAATGACTTCTTTATTCTTATTGTGCAGAATTTCAAATATATCGGCTAATTCATTTTCTAAATGAGCGACACTTTTCCCAGCGTTGAAAATCATCTGAGTGTTGTGATCGATAATCGTAGATATGCCATCTGGTGTCTCAGTTGTGCTAAGATTAAGCACATTCAAGCATTTCTGATCTTGGACGGATTGTTCAAACCAACCTTGATGAACATGCCATAAGCCGCCTGATTCAAGAGCCTGCTTGGTTAGAAACCTTGAATCAGGGTTTAAAACGCCAGAAATATGATATGTCTCTACCTTATCCATGAATCTATCAACCGTTTGTAATGCCACCAATGCGACGGGATTATCTTGCTCCACAGGTGAAACTATTTTTAATAGGTGGTTTACAGCTTTCTCAGACTCAATTTTCCATCGGTCATAATGAAAACAGGTTGCGATAATACTATTACCTTGAGCCCGGAGTTGCCACTCAGGTTGGCCATTCTCTCTGGTCTTTTGCATCACGATGCCATTCAAATGTTCAGATTGCTCGACAGGTTTTTCATCTGCAACTTTAATCTCTACATTCATAGTGCGATTAAAGGTCGGAAACTCTTCAGAGAAAGGCTCTTGGAGGCCTAAAAAAACTTCACAAGTTGATGGGCTAAATGGCTGTTCAAATGCGATGACAAATGCCATCAATTCGATAGCGTTTTGTTTATGAATTGGTGTGTTCACTTATAAAACCCCTACAAACTATCCCTTCCGTATTTGGCGCATCCTAGTCTAATCTAGATGGCTATTACAGTAGTATAGTGAAGTGGACCCCATAGCAAGGGCAGATGATGGATCAATTTAAGAGTGCCTCTCTGGTCTGTTGATTTTCGTTACCCTGTCTTGAAACCTGCTGGTCTTCGGAGCCGCGCGTCGCCCTCATCGAGGGCACGGCGACGCGCGGCTCCGGAGGGCGGCAGGTTTCC
>JAUZRF010000080.1 GCA_030950645.1 Mariprofundales bacterium | reverse complement strand
GCAGAACCGATGATGCCAGTTTTCAGTAGTGTGGATTTTTTCATTTTTAGTCTCCTAATTTAAGGTGTTTAGTAACTACTCAGCTCACTTCCGGTTTTCCTGATAGCGGCGTTGAAAAATACCCATTTACAGTAGTAAACTCCGCTTTTTCGCCTTGCTATCAGGAAAACCGGAAGCAATCTGAGCAGTTACGGGATGTTTTCAATGGGTGCTGAGTCGTTATGGAGCGTCTAATATTGGCTCTTCGTGGTTGCATGGTTGGTTCCCTTGGCATGATACGCAAGACAGCTATACTGAGTGGCATCAATGCGGTTGGCAGTGCAGTTGGGGGTATTGGTGCTGGCATCAAGGGGTTGTTCGGGAAGTAGTTCAGCAAAACCCTGCGCGATGTTGCCGCGCCCCTATTATATATATTGTCCTGCACACCACCCAGATGACCATGCCCATTGTAGGTTATAGCCACCCAACCAGCCCGTGACATCCAGCACCTCACCAATGAAGTAGAGCCCGGGGATCACATTGGCCTCCATGGTTTTTGAGGAGATGGCATCGCAATCCACCCCACCTCGGGTGACTTCTGCGGTGCGGTAGCCCTCGGTGCCGGATGGTGTGATGCACCACTGTTTCAATGCTTGCTCAACCTGTTGTAGATCGCTGGAGCGGATGCGTTGCAGAGTGATGGTTGCCAATGATTCTGGCAGCAGGTGGGCAAGCAGGCGTTGGGGCAGGAGGTGGTGAAGTGCGGTTTTTAGCTGCTGTTTTGGATGCGTACTAGCCAGTTGCGTGATCGTGGTTGCCAGATCGATGGCGGGAAGCCAATCAATCATCATCTCCAAGCCGGGCTGCCAGTAGTTGGAGAGTTGAAGAATCGCGGGGCCGCTGAGGCCGCGATGGGTGAACAGCACCGCATCGCTAAACGCTTTCCCCGCGCACTGCACGGTCGCATGCACTGCAATGCCCGCCAGCATTGCTAGCTGCATTTTATCCTCTGCTTGTAGGGTGAAGGGTACTAAGCTGGCCGATGGCGGCCACACCTTGATGCCAAACTGTTTGGCGATGTTGTACCCCAGCGGGGTGGCACCACAGGTTGGAATCGATAGCCCTCCCGTTGCGATAACCAACGATCGGCAGCGCCAATGGTGGTGGTCGGATAGGAGATCAAATTCGCCATCGGGGCATTGGGTAATGGTGTGCGTTGTTGTGGAGAGTTGCAGTGTAATGTGGGCTTGGCGGCACTCTTTTAGCAGCATTTGGAGAATAGCATTGGCGCTGTTGTCGCAAAACAGTTGGCCGTGGTCGCGTTGGTGATAAGGGATTTGGTGCTGTTGCACTAGGTTTATAAAATCCCATTGGGTGAATCTGGAGAGTGCAGATTTCATGAAGTGACGATTATGCGATAGATAATGGTCGGCGCAGATATCGAGGTTGGTGAAGTTGCACTTGCCGCCACCGGACATGCGGATTTTGTTGCCAGGCTTGCGGGCGTGGTCGATCACCACCACCTTGCGCCCGCGTTTTCCCGCCTCAATAGCACACATCAGCCCCGCGGCTCCGGCACCGATGATCAGGCAGTCAACAGCGACCGATTCAGCCATCCCTTTGGCGCTTGTTACACCTCATGCGCGGCAAACCAATTTGCACCGCAGCCTGTATCTACCTTGAGCGGCACTGAGAGTGATACCACCGACTCCATCACGCTGGTGATGCAATCGCTGATCTCGGAGGCTTGTGTGATTGGCGCCTCAACCACGAGTTCGTCGTGCACCTGCATAATCAGGTGTGCCTTAGGATAGCCTTGTGTCAACTGGTCGTGCAGACGGATCATCGCCAGCTTGATCAGGTCGGCGGCAGAGCCTTGCAGCGGGGCGTTGATCGCCAACCGTTCGGCATATTGGCGGCGGGCGGCGTTGCGGTCGTTGATCTCTGGCAGCGGAATGCGGTGACCTTTGAGGGTATCGACAAACCCCTGCGTCTTTGCCTGTGCTTGAATCGCATCCATGAATCGTTTCACGCCGGGGTATTGGGCAAACCAGGCCGCAATAAAAAGCTGCGCCTCCTTGCGAGAGATGCCAAGCTGTTTGGCCAGTCCAAACGCCCCCATGCCATAGATGATACCGAAGTTGATCGCCTTGGCGGCACGGCGCATATCGCGACTCACCTGTGCAATCGGCACTTGATGGATGGCGGCGGCGGTGGCGCTGTGGATATCGTTTCCGGCATGAAAGGCGGCCATCAGTGCTTCATCTTGCGAGAAATGCGCCATCAGCCGCAGCTCAATTTGCGAGTAATCGGCGGCGATCAGCAGGTAGCCCTCGGCGGCGACAAATGCCTTGCGAATCTCGCGCCCCTCAACGCTGCGGATTGGGATATTTTGCAAGTTGGGGTCGGAGGATGAGAGTCGACCGGTAGAGGTAACTGCTTGATTATATGAGGTGTGGACGCGGCCACTCTTGGGGTTGATCAGCTTGGGCAGGGCATCGGTGTAGGTAGATTTGAGCTTGCTTAGCTGGCGTGTTTCCAGCACCAATCGTGGGATTTCGTGCAGCGGAGCCAGCGCTTCGAGCACCGATTGGCTGGTCTGCCACTGGCCATTTTTGGTGCGTTTACCACCGAGAAGTCCCAATTGGTCAAACAGCAATTCCCCCAGTTGCTTGGGGGATTGAATGTTGAACTCACTGCCTGCCGCATGGTGGATCTGCGCTGTCAGTTGGGCGATGCGCTGGCCAAACTGCGCCGATAGGCCATCAAGCAGCGTGCGATCAAGTTGTACCCCAGTCCACTCCATGTCGGCCAGCACCTTGGCCAGCGGTAGCTCGATGGAGTGATGGCGATGCAAGCGTGTGTCCTGTTCCAGCTGTGCGCACAGCACTTTGGTGAGACGCCAGGCGATATCGGCGTCTTCAGCGGCGTAGGGCAACGCCTCGGCAATGGCGATGCGATCGAAGGTGATCTGTTTGGCACCCTTGCCCACCACCTCGGCAAAGGAGATGCAGCGATAGCCTAGTTGCGCCTCGGCCACCCGATCCATTTTGGGCGGCTGACCGCCGGGTTGCAGTGCGTAGGCCAGCAACATGGAGTCAAACTGCACCCCGGTCAGTGTGATCCCTACTCGGCGCAGAATCTGGCGATCAAATTTAAGGTTGTGGCCGCATTTGGCGCGGGTGAAGTCTTCGAGAATCGGCTTAAGCTCGGCCAAAGCGGTAGCCATTGGCAGTTGTGCTGGCAGCAGCTTTCCCTTGTCATCACGATGCCCCAGTGGCAGGTACCAACCCGTGCCCGCCTCGGTGGCAAAGGAGAGTCCGACCAGATTGGCCGAGCGGCAAGCGAGCGAATCGGTTTCGCTATCAATTGCAATCAGTTCCGCACGGCGCAAGGCATCGCATAGCTGGATAAGGGTGGCGGTATCGTTGACCAGATGGTCGTGGCGCGCAGGTTGGTCAGTGGCCGCGATTGCCGCTGTTATCTCAGCCTTGGCTGTAGCGTGTTCCAACGGGGCCTTGAGACCAAACAGGGTGCGTAGGCTGGTGAATCCGAAGCGGTCGAACAGCGCCCCTAGCGCCTCTGCGTTGGGCGGTTGGCGTTGCAGTTGCTCCAGTGAATGCTCCAGCGGCACCGCTTCATCGAGTGCCACCAGTCGGTATGCGATGCGGGCAGTCTCAGCCTGCGCCAGCAGATTCTCGCGCCGCTTTTTTTGTTTGACCTCACCGGCGTGGGACAACACCCCCTCCAGCGAGCCGTATTCAGCCAGCAGCAGGGCGGCGGTCCTAGGGCCAATGCCATCAATACCGGGAATGTTATCCGAACTGTCTCCCATCAGCGCGAGCAGATCCTGAATGCGATTGGGAGCCACGCCCCATTTCTCTGTCACCGCTTCCGCATCGAAGATGGTGCCCTTGCCGGGCTCGCATTGAACCACGCCATCACCCACCAGCTGCATCAAGTCCTTATCGCTGGAGAAGATCGTCACCCGCCAGCCTTGTGCTTGCGCCTGTTTGGTCAGGGTGGCGATCACATCATCGGCCTCGAATCCGTCGATACAGATCCGGCTCAGGTTGAGGGCATCGGTGACGGTAAACAGGTGTGGCCACTGGCTCGCCAGATCCTCCGGCATGGCCGAGCGCTGCTGCTTGTATTGCGGCAACAGGCCGTTGCGGAAACTAGATCCCCCTTTGGGATCAAAGGCAACCGCAGCATGGGTGGGATTCAGCTTTTTCAGCACCGCGCGCACAATTTGCAGGTAGCCGTAAATGGCATTGACCGGTTGGCCATCGGCAGCGGTGAGTGTGGCGCGCATGCCGTAGAAGGCACGAAAGGCGAGATTACTGCCGTCGAGCAGCGCCAGATGCGGCCGGTCGCTCACGCGGTTGTTTGTAACAGTGGGTCGAGTTCGCCTTTTTTGTCCAACGCATAGAGCTCATCGCAACCACCAATATGTTGGCCGTTGATAAAAATCTGCGGGATGGTGCGGGCATTGTTGGTGCGCGCCATCATCGCCTCACGATGCTTGGGATCGGCCTGGACATCGTATTCGGTGAATGGGGCACCCTTTTTTTTGAGCAGGGCCTTGGCACGGCTGCAGTAGGGGCAGTAGCCGCCAGAGTAGATTTCAGTTGTAGCTTGAATAGTCATGGCCGCCACCCTACCGAGCGGGCAAAGTGCGAGCCAGAGCGAAGCCGATGTCAGTGATGCAATCTCGAATCGTAACGACTCATCTCACTCCCAGCTTTCCCGATAGCGGCGTTGAAAAATGCTCATGGACAGTAGTAAACTCCGCTTTTGTTTCTTTCCATCAGCAAAACCAGAAGCAATCTGAGCAGTTACATTATTATTTCACTTTGTGTCTTCGTGCCTTTGTGGTTAAAATCTTGGTTAAAATTGTGGTGGAAAGCGTGATAAAAAGTCCGCAGATAACGCGCCGCATTCGGCTTCGATCTCTTGCTCGATCTCCTGCATCAAGGCGTCGCGGGGGGTAGTGGCTACGGTCGCGGCGTCGATTAGCGGCAGAAAACGGAAGGTCACGGTGCCGGGATACTTAAGAAAGCCGCGTTTTGGCCAGCAGTGGCCGCTGTTCAGTGCCAGCGGCAGCAGGGCGACGCCAGCTTTTTTGGCCATCATCACCGCACCGGCATGGTAGGGTCTTTTCTCCCCCGGTGCGCTGCGGGTGCCTTCGGGGAAGACCACCACCCAGCGGTCACGCAGCCGATCCATGCCGCAGACCAACATCTGCTTGAGCGCCTGCCGTGGATTGCCGCGATTGATGGCGATGGCATCCACTGCCCACAGCGCCCAGCCAAACAGCGGGAGGTAGAGCAGGATGCGTTTGAGTACCCAGACATAGGGCGGCACCAACAGCGGCATGGCAATGGTCTCCAGCGCCGACTGGTGTTTGGCCACGACCACGCAGGGGGATGACGGAAAATGCTGCTGCCCTTCGATCACCACTCGGATGCCACAGATGATGCGCGCCAACCCAAGAATCGCGCGGCTCCACGCCTTGGCAATACTCCAGGAGGCGCCTCTCCCCAGTGGCCGCACCAATAGCAGCAGCAGCGAGAATAGAGGAGTCAGGCTGAAGAAAAGCAGGTTGAACAGGGTGGAGCGGAGCAGGATCATGGCAGGGATCTCATGGAAGCAGGGCATTGGTTGCCGCCGCCAGATCGGCATAATGGGGGATGGTCGGATCCAGTGCGTGCACCTGCTGCTTTACCTGATGAAAATCGTGGTAGCCGCTAGCTACGAGGATGGGGCGCACCCCAATCGCCAGTGCCGCCTCCATATCACGCGGGGAGTCACCGATCATGATGGCATGCTGCGGCGCACAATTGAGCTCGGTGAGAATCTGCTGGAGCAGTCCGGGCTTAGGTTTGCGACATCCACACCCCTGATCTGGACGGTGGAAGCAGTAGGCTTGCATGGTGAGTTTGCCTCCATGTTGCGCCACCATCTGCTCCATGCGGGCACGGATGGCCGCGAATTGGTCGCCACTGATGTAGCCCCGACCTACCGCAGACTGATTGCTGGCCACGGTGACGGGAACTCCTTGTTGATGAAGCTGCGCCATCGCCTCCAATGATCCGGGAATGGGAATCCAAGCCGCGGCACTAAGGATGTAGTCGGGTGAATCGTGGTTAATCACGCCATCGCGATCGAGGATCACGGCGTGAATACGGGGCGATGGCGGGCGGTGTGGTTGGATAGGGGGTGATCCTCATGCCTTGGATTCATCGCGATGGTTACCTGTCATGGTGAATGGTCGCGGTGTTAGAATTAACTGTGAAAAGAGTAGCTGCTCAGATCGCTTCCGGTTTTTCTGATTAGCAAGGCGAAAAAGCGGAGTTTACTACTGTAAATGAGCATTTTTCAAC
>JAUZRF010000008.1 GCA_030950645.1 Mariprofundales bacterium | reverse complement strand
TAGTTGTCGTCTTCGAACCGTTGATCTGCGGGTGGCTGTAGCCGGCACCATTGGTGATGGTGAACCAGTAGTGAACCATGCCATCCGCAAGTTTGCCCTTGAGGCCAATGCCCAGATCAGAGGAGGCGTCATAGCCGTTGTGGTCGATGAGCACTGGCGACGCATAACGGTGCGCCCAGAGGTGCTCTTCATGGTCGATCCACGGGGTGTGGGATTGACCCAAACGCAAGACAAGCGCATCGCCCATCAGCTTACCTTGCAGGTAGGCGTACTTGAGGAAGATGTTGTTGTTTTTGCTGTTGAGGTTGTTTTGTGTGCTGACATCGGTGGTGACGCGCATCATCCAGTTTTCATCGAAGTTGTACTTCACGGTCAGATAGGCACGGCTTACGGTGGTGCCTTGCGTCTTGACCGCAGTGCCATTGGCCGCAGTGGCTTTATGGTTGGTCATATCGGCGAACACAGTGGCTTCCACTTTAAGTTTAGATATGCCGTCATCGGCAATCGTGATGCCTCCGGCAGTGGCTTGACCAGCCATGCCGAGGGTAAGGGCCAACGCTGCTGCGCTGGCGAATGCTCTTTTTTTCATTTGAGTCCTCTTTTAATTGAAAATCGTTCCATTCGCACCGTGTGATTGGTATCACATCGACGACGAATGGGCGGCACGCTAGCAAGCCAATGTGTCACCAATATGACATTCCGGAATCTGGGGGTTGGCACTGTGTTGATTTGCCACACCCTTGCTAGCGGAGTCTGTTTTTTTGGTGCCTGGCTTGGTTGGAGCGGTTGCCAGGGTGTGGGTGCGGCGATCAATTTCGAGCCGATTGCCGATCTGTTGCTTGGCCTTGTGTTTGAGCATCACCGCGACTTCAGCGGTTTCGAGGTGGCTGGCGTAGCGTCCCGCTGGGCACGGTACCGCACCGATCGAAAGCGATGCCAGTGGGAAGGTGCGCACCTTGCCTTCGCGATCCTCGGCGGTGATGTGCCCCTTGGCGACATCATCACTATCGTAGAGTTCATGGGCCTGGGTAACAAATTGCGCCATCAGCTGCTCCACCTGTTGTTCCCAGCCGCTGCGCTGCTTGATGATCAGGATGAAATCATCACCACCGATATGACCGACAAAATCCCCCTCTTGTTGCCATTCGCGCAACAGATCTGCCAGCAGGCGGATCATGACATCACCGCGTTCATAGCCGTAACGATCATTGAATGCCTTGAAGTTGTCGAGATCAATATAGCATAGGATGAAGGGGTGTGAATCAGACAAGCGTTGATTGACATCGCGTTCAATGGCGATGTTCCCTGGCAGACGGGTGAGTGGATTGCACTCCATAGCACGATTAAGACTGAGTTCGGTGATATGTTCCAGGAGATCATGGATATAGGCTAACCCTTGATAGAGACCGTTTTCTACCATGACAATGGGATCGTACAACTGCTGTTGGAGACGCGCGGTGACCATCTGGCTTAATTTTTCCATCGGGGTGTTGGTGGCGGCGATGAGTGGAGTTTTGTTCATGATCATACTGATGGGCTTGTTGCCATAGAGCTCATGGCCGTAACGCATCGCAAAGCGTTGTAGTGTGGCGTTGCGTTCACAGAGGCCGAGTACCGCCTGTTCGCGGACAATGGGGATCGCCAGCAGCATGTCGTCTTGCTGAAAGCGGTTGAGTATGGTGATGGCGTGGTCACTAGGGTCACTGGGGATGATGTGGCAACATAGTGTTTCAGCGGTGCTGGTTTCGTTGCCGGGGGTGAGATCATCAGTGGCGCTAATGGGTTCTGGAGTCTTGCTTCCGACCATCCCATCGGGCAGTTCGGTGGCAGGGATGGTCTCTGGGCTACCGAGAAAAAATCCTTGTGCATAGCGCGATTTGAGTTTGCGCACCTCTTTGAGATCGATGGCGCTTTCGACCCCTTCTGCGATCACTGCGCACTTCACGCTGCGCGCCAGTTTACAGATAGCACGCATGAACTCCCGCGCGACATTATCGTGTGCCAGCTTGCTGACGAAGTATTTGTCTAACTTGATGAATTCAGGCCGCAGCTCCGCCATCAGTTGCAGATTGGAGTAGCCAGCGCTCAAATCATCCATGGCAATGGCAAAGCCCATGGCGCGGTAATGGGCAGCGGCTCTTTTGAGTGCGTTCATATCGCTAACTGGGTCGTGTTCGGTGAGTTCAATCACGACCTGGTTACAGGGCAGATGATATCGCTCCAGGATATCGAGGGTGGCGCCCTGTTGATGGTCGGGGTCGAATAGCGAGTTGGGGTCAAGATTAATGAACAGCTTTCCCTTGAGTGCCAACTGCTGAAAGCGGGCAATTGCCTTGCGCCGGCACAGACAGTCGAGTTCAAATAGCAGGCCGTGTTCACGGGCGGCAGCAAACATCGCTTCGGGCATGTGCAGGGGGGATGTTCGCGGACCGCGGGAGAGGGTTTCGTAGCCAAAGATGTGGTTATGCTTGATATCTACAATGGGTTGGAAGAGGGGGGTGATCGCCTCATTTTCGATAATTCCCATCAACTCTTTCCTAGTGTTGATGCCATCTTGGGCTGGGGTGGGCTGGTTTTCCTGGGGGTCGGTTTTTTTCAGAAATTTATTCATCCACATAGGTATGGCTCCTTGGTTGACGATGTTTACGGAGAAGGGGGCACCATGGTAGCATGGCTGTGTGTCACCATGATGACATGGCTGTCATATCGGTGTCACAATTGGTTGGCATACTGCGCCGAGAATTTTGAATGGGAGGTGATCTACTCAGCTCACTCTCGGTTTTCCTGATAGCGGCGTTGAAAAATGCTCATTTATAGTAGTAAACTTAAGCTTTTTCGCCTTGCTATCAGAAAAACCGGAAGCAATCTGAGCAGTTACAGCCCTTTTCTGGTAAGGTGCTGAGTAGTTACAATGGGAGGTTGCTTGATGATGCCCGATGCGGTTGATGTGTTGATTGTGGAGGATGATGAGGATATTGCCACCATGATGGCGCTGTTGTTAAAGCAGAGTCATCTAGTTTGTCGCATGGTGGGCGATGGTGATGAGGCCAAGGCGGTATTGGCGGCATCGAACTGCTGCCGCATGGTGATTCTTGATCGCATGATTCCTGGCATATCAGGGATGGCACTGCTGCGTTGGATGCGCAAACAGCCGCATCTATTGACGCTACCGGTATTGATGGTGACCGCACTTGGTAACACCAAGGAACGGGTGCTCGGCCTGAAAGATGGCGCGGATGATTATCTTCCCAAGCCGTTTGATCCGGATGAGTTGCGGGCACGGGTGGATGCGCTATTGCGGCGTGTACCGGATCGCGTGGTGGAGCATGGGGTGTCGATGGAGGTTCCCGCTGGCAGCAAGTTGCGTCTGTCCGAGGATGGGGATGCACTGTTTGTCGGCGATAGGGAGCTGGAGATGCGGCCGATGGAGTTGGGGGTGCTCAAATGGCTGATGAAGAAGCCGGGTAAAGTGAGAAGCAGAGATTATCTGCTTGATAAAGTGTGGGGAATGGATAATTTTGTCGAGTTGCGCACGGTAGATGTGACGGTGAAACGGTTGCGTTCGACACTCAAAGCGCATGGGGTGAAAAAATGTATTAAAACCGTGCGCGGTAGCGGTTACGCATATCGCGAGCCCAAGGCGTAATCGCTACACCGATGGTTGAGATGTTTTTTCACCTCGGGGTGATGGTGGCGCTGGCGCTGTTGGCGGGGATGGCTTGGGGCCGCTTTGGCCGCAATTATCGGCGCCGTATTCGTCAGCTAAAACAAGATAACCAACAGCTTGTCCAATACAAAATGGATGCGGATGGAATGTTGGAGGTGATGCGCGATGTGGTGGTGGTGTTGGATCGTCAGGGTCGAGTATTGCAGGCCAATACGAAGGCGCGTCGCCTGTTTGCCTTTGAGTCGACCATCGCGGGTACGCTGGGATGGAGTGGTGAGGTTGCTGGTGAGGTTGCTGGTGAGGATGAATTGATCTCGATAACGCAGCTCTCTTGGGGCGCACAGTGGCAGCAACAGATCGAGGAGGCCTTGGCAAGGCTGCCTGCGGCAAGCCATTTTCCCCCATTGGATATCGCCTACAATGGTGGTAGCCGCATGGTGCTGACGCCAGAGCTGGTGGCGTTGGGCGATGATCGGGCACTGTTGTTTGGTAGTGATATCTCGCAATCAGTGGATCAAGCGCGTGAGAAAGAGGCGTTATTTGCCAACTTGATGCACGATTTCAAAACGCCATTGACCAACTTGATTGGCTACAGCAATACCCTAGAGACGATGGGGGATGATCCCGATATACGCCAACACGCCTCGGGTGCTATTGGTCGTGCAGCGAAACGGGTGAACCGTCTGCTTGATGCCTTGTTGGCACTTCATAGTGAGGGCGATGCATCGGAGGTAGAGCACTGTGATCTTGCCGTGGCAATAGATTTGATGCGCGAAGGGGTGTGCGACCAGGCTGAAGCGGCGCAGGTGGTGGTCAAGGTAAAACTACCCCAATCACCAATCATGGTTGCGATGCCGATTGCTGCCTGTGAGCGAGTGTTGACCAATGTGGTGGAGAATGCCGTCGCCTACTCTCCGGCCAAAGGCAAGGTGCGGTTGACCATTTCATTGCAGCTCGGAGCGGTGGTGTTGCGGGTGTCTGATCAAGGGAATGGGGTGTCTCAAGAGGAGATTGCATACCTTACTGAGCGTTTCTATCGCGCGGATGCGGCGCGTGGTGACCATGGGGGGCACGGCCTAGGGCTGGCGATTGTCGATAAATTGCTGCGTCAGTTTGATGGCTCCATCGCGATTAGCAATCGGTTGCCGTCCGGGTTGCAGGTGGAGATGCGAATCCCGTTGGCGTGAGCGCCTTATAATCTAGGTAGTTGCTGGCTGTTGTATCGGATCATCATCCAAGGTGGCCTGCCACAGCCAGAGTAGGCCGCACACCGCACCGGCCAGGCCGAGGGCCAAGGAGATGGATCCCTCACCCTTGCCCAGATTCAATCCGGCAGGGATGAAGATGACCAGTGCGATGCTCATCAGCGCTACCCTGGTCCAACGAATATCCTGTTTGAGAATCACGCAGGCTGCACCTGGTACGCTGAGCAGGGCGTAAAGAAAGATCGCGATCCAGTGATTTTGCGGATCGACGGAGGTTAGGCGATCGATGATGGAGCTTCCGGTGCCAAAGTGGTTTTCGATGGCGGCACCGGCGATCAATACCACGGGGCAACTGATCAACCATGTTAGCCAACCGATCCATGGTCGGCTTCGTGCCCAGCGATTCACCCAGATGCCATTGCCCAGTAAATAGATGATGGCGGCAAAGGATGCCCCCCAAATGGCTGGTGATTGCGTCATGTTTTATATATCTCCTGTTCGTTGTTATCGCCCTCTTCA
This sequence comes from Mariprofundales bacterium, assembly GCA_030950645.1. Lineage (GTDB taxonomy): Bacteria > Pseudomonadota > Zetaproteobacteria > Mariprofundales > J009 > JAUZRF01. Next base: position 2,694 of record JAUZRF010000008.1, on the reverse strand, counting down.
TCGTAGAGGCTGCTAATTGAGCGCTGATCGTAGATGCGGTTGACCGCTTCTGAGAGCAGCGGAGCAATGGAAAGCTGGCGCACTTTGCCGCATGTGGTGATCGTCTCGGGTTGTAGAATGGAGTTGGTGACCACCAGTTCATGGAGTGGCGATTGCGCCAGGCGTTCGGCGGCAGGGCCTGAGAGCACACCATGGGTGACATAGGCGGAGATCTTGCTAGCACCCGATTCCAGTAGCGCCTCGGCGGCACTGCACAGCGTGCCTGCGGTATCGACAATATCATCGACTAGAATGCAGTGTTTGCCAGCGACATCGCCAATGATATTCATCACCTTGGCTACATTGGGAGCGGGCCGTCGTTTATCGACAATGGCCATATCGACATGGAGCCGTTTGGCCATCTCCCGTGCTCGCACCACACCGCCAACATCGGGCGAGACGATCATGAGATCATCATCCGGCGAGCGGCGGGCCTTGATGTCGCGCACAAAGATTGGGGCAGCGAAGATATTATCGACGGGGATATCGAAAAAGCCTTGAATCTGGCCAGCATGGAGATCCACCGTCAATACCCGGGTGGCACCAGCCCGAGTGATCATGTCCGCCACCAGTTTGGCAGAAATCGGCGTGCGACCGACGCTTTTTCGATCCTGCCTAGCATAGCCAAAGTAGGGGATCACCGCACAGATGTAGCGTGCCGATGCCCGTTTGGCCGCATCAATGAAGATCAGCAGCTCCATTAGGTTATCGTTGGTTGGTGGCGAGGTGCTTTGAATAAAGAATGCATCGAGACCGCGTATCGTCTCTTGAATCTGAAGGAAAATCTCACCATCAGAGAAGCGGCGAATATAGACATTTCCTTGGTTGACCTGGCTATGGCGACAGATCTCCTCCGCCAGAGGCGGACTGGCAGTGCCAGAGAAGAGGCGCATGCGCCGGTTGGGGGAGGTATTCAACATGGACTCCTGCACGGATCGGGTTTGGCTGGGGCGGCAGGGTTCGAACCTGCGCATAACGGGATCAAAACCCGTTGCCTTACCACTTGGCTACGCCCCAATAGTAACTACTTGCAACTGCGCAGTGATGATCTGAGCAGTTACGCGACATCGTTATACGAATCGAATGCCGGATGCTGTGCCAATAGCCGACCAATGTGAACCCATGGTGCCAGACCATCGTGTTGCAGCCGTGCAGCCATCGTCTCGGCGGATGCGCGTTGATCGAAAAGCGCGACACAACAGCTGCCAGATCCGCTCATCCAAGCATGCTTGGCACCCTGTTGCATCGCTGTTAGCAGCGTGGATACGGCTGGAAGCAGTGCGCAGGCATGCGCTTGTAGATCGTTGCAGCCGATCGTCGGCTCCGACAGCGCGCGCACGCTATCCGCCCCCTTGGAGGGGGTCAATGTGGTATCGAGGTGGGAAAACACTGCGTTGGTAGAGAGCCCCGTGCCAGGATAAGCTAGCAAGACAAATCCGGAGGGTAGAGGGGAATCCCATGGCTGCAATTGCTCGCCAATACCCTGTGCACGGCTGGCTTGACCATAAAGGAAACAGGGAATATCAGCACCGAATGGGGTGGATAGCGCGATCATCTGTTGGCGGGTTAGCCCCAGGCCCCAGATTCGGTTGGCGGCAATCAGGGCGGTAGCGGCATCCGATGAGCCGCCGCCAAGCCCTGCCTGCTCGGGCAACTGTTTGTCGATAAATATCTCTAACCCTTGGCGAATGCGAAACTTTTCGCGCACGGCTTGCAGCAATTGGTGAACCAGGTTGTCTTCACCGTTGAGGTGGGGGCGCGAACAGGTGATGTGCAGTCTGTCCGCTGGAGTGAAGTGGAGATGGTCTGCGACATCGACAAAGGCGAATGCGGTGTCGAGTGTGTGGTAGCCATTCGTCAGCAGCGCGGTAACGCGGAGGAAAAGGTTGACCTTGGCTGGTGCCGGCAGAATTTGTGTGGTCATGGCGCGGTCAAGGTGTGGTGTCGAGAAACAGGCGGATGCGGTTACCTCGGCTTAGGTCGATGGCATCAATTTGGCGTGTTTCCGGCCGCCACTCCAGTTGAATGTGTTGGCCATGGTGTCGCCCTTGCCACACCCCGTTTCGTAGTGGGTGCAGCCAATCAGGGATGGTGCCGTGGAGGATCGCCATCAGGTCGCTGGGGGCGATAGTGATCCCCAAATGCCGCAGTTGTGGCTGGTCTATTTTCTGCCAAGAGGGGTGGGTGTTCTCCCGCATCTCGATGGTTGCTCCTTGCCAGCGAATATCGATGATGCGACCGCTAGCACCATGGGTGAAGCGACAGCTTCCTTTCTTTAGTCCATTGCTGTTCGGCACCTCCTGTTGTCGGCAGCGGAAAAGTAGCTGTGCCCGATGGTTGCCCAACAACAGGATGCGGCCATGGGGCTGAAAAAATGGGCCGATGGTGCGGGAGGAGGTGGCGCTTAACGGTTGATGGAGCGTGCATGCGGTTAGCAGAAATACTCCAACGAGCCAAAAAAATCGGGTTCCTACCTTGGCGCTATACATTGATCACCGCGACAACAGGCTCGCTACTAAGGCATCGTAAATAAATAAATCGTTGGTTTACGCGCTGGATTTTTGTTTGGTTTCAAGGCGAAAAAGCGGCATATAGCACTGCTATATAAGGCTTTTTACAACGAAGAAAGCAAGCAAAAAGACAAGTGAAAACCGA
>JAUZRF010000079.1 GCA_030950645.1 Mariprofundales bacterium | reverse complement strand
TCGGTTTTCACTTGTCTTTTTGCTTGCTTTCTTCGTTGTAAAAAGCCTTATATAGCAGTGCTATATGCCGCTTTTTCGCCTTGAAACCAAACAAAAATCCAGCGCGTAAACCAACGATTTATTTATTTACGATGCCATAGTAGTCAAGTTAGACCCCGCCCTTAAACTGTCCGCTGGATTTTTTCAATGGGTGCTGAGTAGTTACAATGAAAATCGCCATATCTTTGGCCATCTTTTTAGTAGGAGGAGAATCGATCATCAAACAAAAAAGCGCTCATCGGTCGAATCCACCTTTTACCATGCGGAACTTTGGCGGTTTTATATTTCAGGTTATTTAGCTTCATAATCATCTCATTAAAACAAAGAGATAGTCATGGTGGGGGTTCAGATCAGGCCTCGCGAGACACACACCCCCTAATGAACCCCCACATGGTTTGAATTGCCATGACATCTCCAGATACGATAAGAGACGAACGCTATCTATATCTGGTTGTTTATCAATACTTTATGAAGCTTCACGGGGGGTGCTTGATGGCCCTCCTGAAACAAGTGGTTGGTGCGCGGTACTGGATTCGAACCAGTGACCCTCGGCTTCGGAGGCCGATACTCTATCCAGCTGAGCTAACCGCGCGCGGGGGTAGGATGCGCGCATGTTATCTGCGCATCAGGTGGCGCAGGCTAGCGTTGCTGGCGGGTGAATACCACTAGACTAAAGCTGCAAATTGGGGTGTTGTGATCTCAAGTGTTGAGATTTTAACAGCAGCCCCCCGTCTTACCGACTTCGCCTTGGTGTGCGGCGCGTTTGCTGCTGCTGGAAGGGCGGAGGGTTCCGGCGGGATGATTCCATGGTTCTTCGATTTGCGGTTGAGCGGGGGTGATGCCGATGAATGCGTCGGCATAGGGTGGCTGCATCAAACGCTTGAAGCACTGGGCGCTGACCGCGATACGGTGGCCGCGCAGGTAGCGGTTGCCGTTGTCATCAATCGCCTCAGGGAAGGGACCACGGTAGACCACGGCATGGCCTTGGTCGCGCAGGCAACAGGAGATGGGCTTGACTGCCGTAATGGTGACCGAGCGAAACTCAATATCACCGACTATCTGCCATGGCGCACTCTCCCATTTGTCGATACGGATGCCGGTAAATCCTGCTGCGGCAAATGCCTCGATCAAGGCGGACTCCTCCATCGCACCGGAGATGCATCCGCTCCATAATTCTGGATCTGCCATCAGTTCGGCACTTACCACCTCATCGCTGACGATATCCGAGATTGCGACGCGACCACCCGGCTTGAGCACGCGGAACATGTCGGAAAACATCCCCTCTTTTTGGTGCGCATCGACCAAATTAAGTACGCAGTTGGAGATGATGAGGTCGATGCTGGCATTCTCAATCAACGGTGCTTTGAGCTTCTGTTGGCGCTCGAAGGTGTGGAGTGCGGCGAGGTCGCGACTGGTGTGCACCGGGTGCTCGGCCAACCAGCTGTCCATCGCCTCAAGATTGATGGCGAGGTCTTGAATCTGTCCTTTGAGGAACCGCACCCGATCGCCGCCGATTTTGGCTGCCATTGCGGCTTGGTGGCGACGGGCGAGATCAAGCATATCATCATTCATATCGATGCCGATCACCAAGCCTTCATCTCCAACTAGCTGCGCGGCCATGTAACAGATTTTGCCACCACCGCTGCCGAGATCGAGCACGGTATCTCCGGCTTGGACATAGCGCGATGGATCGCCGCAGCCGTAATCCTTATCGATGATCTCTTGCGGTAACATTTTGAGCAGCGCGGGGTCGTAATCAACTGGGCAGCAGAGTGCCTCTTGGCGCTGTTCTGCGCCCTCGGAATAGCGTTCTAATACACTTGATTGCATGCTCATGGGGTTGGTGGGCTCCTAGTGGAATTTGGGGGATTGGTCGGTGCTGTCGGTGAACTCTTGCAGCAACTGGCGCAGCAATTCTCTGATCTCCTGGGCGCAGTAATCGAATGCTGGCGAAGGGTTTGTTGCTCCAATTAGGGCGGTACGGCAGCCGATATTGGCTGCGGCGCGAAGGTTATCGGCCATGTCGTCAATCACCAGGGTATCACTAGGAGTGGCAGACTCGGCCGCCAGCAATAGTGCCAATGTGTTGCTGCAGGGTTTGGATTGGTAATGGTTGAAACGAATGTCGTAGATGGTGTGAAAGTGGTGGCGAATGCCGAGCCGGTCAAGTACCCGTTCGGCATGCTCGACGGTGCCATTGGTGTGGATGATACAACGCGCGGGAATGGCTTGGATGAGTTTGTTTAATGCGCTGTTAATATTGATTAAGTTGTCTATTTCAAAGTTGTGTGCAGCATGGAGGAATGGTTCAGGGTCTACCGCATGGTGGCGCATCAGTCCGGTTAGGGTGGTGCCGTAGTCTCGCCAGTAGCGTACGCGTAGAATATTGGCCTCCCGCCAACTGATGCCGAGTCTCTGGCTGACAAATTGATTGATGTTGTAATCCATCTGATCGAACATGCCGCTTTCAGCCTGATAGAGCGTATTATCAAGATCAAATACGATTAATTCGGGCCAGGGGGTGTTTTTTCCTGCAAATTGATTAACTTTCGGCTCCTATGAAGGTAACGGTGTGGTAATGGGCTGGCGACAGGCATGCTTGATGGTGGCGATTGTGCTGCTAGCTGTCGGATGGCGACACAGTGTGGAAGATAATCACGCACTGCAGGCAAGACTGGCGCAACGAGCGGCGCGGAGCCAGCAGGATGCCTCCTTTTATCAGTATGATCTTGCACAATTGGAGCAGGGTAAGCGGGATCAGGAGCAGCGTTTGCACTACATGACGCGCAATCTCGGCGTGCTGGAGGCGCGAATCAACCGACTTGATTCTTTGGGCGCGCGGCTGGTCGCAAAGGTAAAGCTTGATCCGCAGATGTTTGCTTTTGATCATCTGCCAGCAATAGGTGGTGGTGATATTGCTGCCGCCACTCGAATTCCCGAGGAGCAGCACCTAGAAGATCAAGTGGATCTCTTGCTTCATGGTAGTGATCATCTGGGTAGCAAGCTGGATTCCATCAATTTTTATCTGATGTTGAAGCATGATCAGCACCGAGCTAAGCCCCATCTCTGGCCGGTTGATGGCGGCTGGCTTAGCTCGAACTTCGGTCTTCGGGTAGATCCGTTCTCTGGTCGGATGGCGTTTCATTATGGGGTGGATATTGCCGACCATATCGGGGAAAATGTACGGGCAAGTGCTGCTGGGGTGGTGGTGTTTGCGGGGGCGGATGGAGGCTATGGTCATCTGGTAGAGTTGGATCATGGCTTTGGCTATCGCACCCGTTATGCCCATCTGCATGATACCGTGGTGCAGGTGGGTGATGTGGTGAAGGCGGGCAGTGTGGTTGGCCATATTGGCAGCACGGGGCACTCTACTGGGCCCCATTTGCACTATGAGGTGCGACTCCATGGGAGATGCATCAATCCGGCGAATTATCTTCCTTCTCACCATAGCTAGGCGGTGTCCATGAGGCCGGTGCGCCACCTTTCCCCTAGTTTACTGAGGTTTGCGATGGTGGGTGTGTTGCTCCTGGTTGGCGCATGCACGAAGTATGAGGTTCCTGTTGAGAAGCCAGTCAAGCCGCTGGTATCACAGGTCAAAGTTTCCGTACCAGCTTCCCGTATGCTTGCGCATAAAAGTGATGCGCAGATCAGCAATATTATGCGCGCAGTGCGCAGTGGCAATATTACACCGGATGTAGCGCAGTCGATGCTGTTGTCATTGCAGCAGAGATCGCTGCAACTACCGCAACAGGATGCTGCACTGGCGGACGAATTCCAATTCCGTGCGGTGCAGTTGCAGCTTGAGTTTGATGATCCCTATGCCGAGCAGCATGCTTTATTGCTACTGAAGGCAAAGCCTGGCTATGCGTTGGTGCCGAATCTGCACTATTGGCTTGCTCAGGCGATGATGCGTGAGCGGCGGCGGGTATCGGCGCGCGGTGAGTTGTTGCAAGCGATCGCTGACCCGTACTCAACGGCACTGCTGGATCATCAAGCGTTGAACATGGGGATCGGTATGTTGGTGCAAGAGCCAGATGATGCGGTGACGGTGCAGTGGCTGTTGGCGGCTGCGGCGAAGCTGAAGGCTTCTGAGGATGTTGCACGGGCGCTCGATGCGGCCGCCTCGAGAACCTCCATCGCCTTATTGGCACAGCTGCGTCAGCCGCATACGCTTGGCGCTGGACTCTTGGCGGGGATCTATCAACGGGTGGCGTGGTTGGCCGTGATGCGTGGCCAACATGAGGTGTTGGATCGGGTAGCGGGCTGGGCAACGATGGATTTGCCGGATTCGGATGCTGCACAATTAATTCGCCAATGGCGTCGGGGTGGTGGGCGGCCAGCGGTCATTGGCGTGTTGCTGCCGCTTAGTGGAAAATATGCCAAATTTGGGATGCAAGCGTTGCATGGCATTCGGTTAGCGGTGAGTAAATTGGCGTATGGCGATCAGTTGCAACTTGTAATTGCCGATAGTGCGTCGCGCAGCGAAGGGGTGCTGGCGGCGTATCAACGGTTGATCGATGCGGGCAGTGATATCGTGATTGGGCCACTATTGGCGAACACGGTGCGGACGCTTGCGCCGCATCTGCATCGGGATATTCCGTTATTCGCACTGACCAATCAACGCAATTTGGCGGGCTTGTCACCGGCACTGTTTATCCATTCGGCAGGGCTGCAATTTCAAGCGGTGTTTCTTGCCGACCATGTGTTGCGACAGCAAGCCTTGGCCTTTGCGTCGAATGGCGGTGATGCACCATATTCACCCGTCGCCATGAAGGTGGCGATTTTAGCCGCTGCGAATGCCCCCTCCCAAGCTGCTGCTGCGAGTTTTCGTCAGGTCTTGCGGCAGCATGGGGTTAAGGATGTGTACCAACTGATGATTGATGGCAGGGTGGATGAGCGTCGCGCGTTGATGGGGTTGCGTCGGGAGAGTGATGACGGGATGCTGCTTGATACATTGGATGAGGAGATGGCACTGTTTATTGCCGACGATGAGTTGTCGCCGCAGATGCCGCCGGGGTTGGATGCAATCTATCTGCCGCTTAGTGGAACCCAGGTATCGCGTTTGGCGGGGCAGCTGGCCTATGTTGGCCTGAATCAAGTTCCTTTGCTTGGCGATGGCGGTTGGCTTGATGGCCATCTGCTTGATGATCATGGACGCTATTTGGCACGATCGCAGATTGCTACGCTGATCTTAGGATCGTCCGATGGCGATAGAGAGCGCCTGACCCATGCGACGGATGCGGATTACCGTCAGCTATGGGGTGATGCGCATCAGAGTCCGCTGGGTGCGATTGCGTTTGATTCTTTGCTGATGGGGGGGGCGCTGGTCAGTAGCTGGGGGCTGCATGGCCAGAGCTTGATTGATGCATTGCATACTAGTGCTGGTTTTCCCTTGGCGAGTGGTGCGGTGGTGTTTGATCAGCAGGGGGTGGGGCACAAGCAGTTTTCGCTGCAGACGGTGCGGCACGGCGCACTCGTGGTTTTGCATGCCGGTGCAGCTTCCCAGTGAATATGCGGAGTGGTGATCGTGGCCGAGATCGGCAGGCGCCGCTGCAGAGTGTGGTGGCGCAGTTTGCCGATATTTTGGGGGCAGATCGTATCGCCTTGTTGCGCGGAGAGGCGCGCTTGCGGCGCCATTGGCCGGAGATTGTAGGGGTGATGCTGGCTGCGCGTAGTCGGCTATTGGAGTTGGAGCCGTTGGGGGATGGATCGTGCTGCATGTGGGTGGCGGTGGATCACCCCTATCTTGCCCAGCAGCTGCGTCTGATGCGGGATGCGTTGCGCCAAGCCTGCCGACGCTATTCTGGTGTGGTGCGGATAGCGAAGATTCGTAGTCGCATCGAGGTTGGGGCAGGGCGTGCATACCAATCACCAGCCGCAACAAAGGTGGTGGTGAGTTGGCACATGCGTAGGATGGCGGCGCAGGAGTTGCGGCCAGTTGCGGATAGGGCTTTGCGTCGCGCCATGTATCGGGCGCGAGTGTGCCAGTTGGCCTCTGCCGAAGCTGTTGGATAGGAGTAAGTTGCGTGGTTATGACCAATAAACAGAAAAAAGCACTTAAGGCGCAAGCACATCATCTTAAGCCCGTGGTACGGCTGGGAGATAAAGGGCTCACCGATAGTGTTCAAGCTGAGACCGATCTTCAGCTCTCTATTCATTCGCTAATCAAGGTGCATATCCATATTGGTGATCGTGAAGCGCGTCAGCGTGTTGCTGTCGATTTGGCGCGGGATGTGGGCGCGGATTTGGTGCATTCTATTGGCAAGGTGTCGATCTTTTATCGCCCGAATCCAGAGGATGGCGAGGGTGCGAAGTGACGGAGAGCTCGGTGGTCATGGAACGGATCCGGCAGTGTTTGCAGGCGGAGCTGAATCCATCGTTGATGGAACTGTCTGATGACTCTGCGCGGCATGCGGGACATCGGCAACAGGCAACACATGGGGGAGGACATTTTTGCCTCATCATTGCTTCGGAGCAGTTTCTTGGTCAGGGAAAGGCTGCGTGCCATCGGATGGTATATCGGGCGTTGGGATTGATGTTTTCTGAGGAAATTCATGCGCTTTCGATCAATATCGTGGAGCATTGATTTGGTTGCAAGTGTCGGGTGTTTTTGGCTTGGCATTGATATTGCTGCGCCTTTTGCCGTAGAGATACGGCCCCATTGCAATAATGCTTGGTGTACCTTCGTCCCAATGGAGTGAAATAATGAAAATTCAGTCAACCAATACTACGCGTCAAACCAGCAGTACTAAGGCCAAACAGAGATCTGGTAAGGGTGCGCCAGTGTTCCAAACCTTGATGGATGAGCCGGTGGTTCAGCCCGATGCTCACGAACAGCAGAAGAGGGGAGGAGCATCGCAGCATGGAGGCCGGAGAGAAATTGCTACGGATGATGTAGCAATGCTGTTGCTGCGCCAAGGAATTGATGTGCTGGATCAGGGGTTGGCACAGATTGAGCGCGAGGGTCGGACACATCGTGATGTGGTGGTGAGTATGGGTAGGGTGCGTGAGCAGGTGCGTGAGTTGCGAAACCAGTATGGTGATCACTCTCTGCTCGATGAATCTGAAACTATTCTTGCTGTAGAAACCGAACGCTTACGCCAGTTGGGGTGAGCTGAGTTTACTACTGTAAATGCGCGTTTTTCAACGCCGCTATCGGGAAAACTGGGAGTGAGCTGAGTAGTTGCTTTTGATCCATAGGAGGGGACGATGACTGAGGCAGTGGTTATTCTTGCGCGACTTATTGACGATTTGGATGAACTTCGTCCATTTGTATTGGCAGCTAGTAAAGGTCAAGATACTGATCTACGAAGTATTTTGCGCAGAATGGCTTCCGCGATGGATCAGTTGCAACAACAACCAGCGGTTCCTGTTGGTCAATATCAACGATTAAAACGGTTACTGTCGCGAATGCTTGATGCGGAGCATGGTTCGTTGCTGTCCGGTCATGTTGGCCGCAAACTTTCTGATGAAGATTGGGATGAATTGACTGAGCATGTGGAGCTGCGGCGTGTTATTGTAGATCAGGCACAACACGATATTCCTCTGTTGCAGCAAACCCTTGCCCGTTGCGGAGGGCTGATTGGGGAGGATGTATCCTCCGATGATGATCCGGCATCAAGAGGTCGGCGTTTCGAGATGGGGTTGCGCGAGCATCTGCGTGCGGATGTCGCCATGCGGGCCGAACTCAATGCCCTGATTTCTGTGATGCGTGATTCGTTGGAGTCGTTGGCAACGATGTTGGACAGTGTGGGTGAGAATTCACCTGAGTTGTCTCAAATCAAACACCTTTTGGAGCAGGATTTGCCAGAGGATCCTGAAGCTGCACGCCAAATACTTCAGCAGGCGCGCGAGGAGTTGTTGAGTGCAGGTAGCCATATTGTTGAGGCGAGCAATGCGGTGCAGTCGCGAATGCAGGAGCAGGTCGAGCAGATGTCCCTCCTGACGGAACAGCTGAAAAAAGCAGAGTTTCAGGCGCGCAATGACCCATTGACCGGCTTATCTAATCGTCGTCGGCTGGCTGAGTTTTTGCGTGATATGGATACGGATGTGGCGAGCTTTGTGATGTTGGATATCGACTTCTTTAAGAAGGTTAATGACCAATATGGGCATGATGCTGGCGATGAAGTGTTAACCGATCTTGCGGAGATATTGCTAAGCTGTGTGCGTGAGTGTGATATGGTGGCGCGCTTGGGTGGTGAGGAGTTTTGTGTCGTTTTTCCGGATGGATCGCTGGATGTGGCAACGGATCTGTCTGAGCGGCTGCGGATGGCGGTGGAGGTGCATGATTTCAAAACCTCCGCCGGCCCTATTCCTGTCACCATCAGCCTGGGAGTGGCTGAACGCTATGCCGAGGAGGCCAACTCGGCCTGGATTAAGCGTGCCGATGAGGCGCTGTATCAGGCAAAAATGACGGGAAGAAATCGAGTTCAGCGCGCGGAGTAGCAGTGTTTCTTTACATTGGTGACAACTTTAGGTTTTAATCTAAAAATAACCCTTGACATTGCCTCACTTAGCTGCTAGTAAGTAGCGTCGCCACATTGTTGTGGCGGACTGTTTGCTGCTGGAGGTGGAATGATTTAATATGTTAAGCGATGCCGCATTCGCCTCGGCATTGACGAGCTCGTTTCGCGCGAGCTTTATCTTGCCGCAATTAACCCCTTCGCCTGCGCAAACTAATCCACAGGCGGAGCGGCGTCTGGCTGCCGATAAGCAGCTGCAGCAGGATGGTGTCAACAATGCCTCTGCGCAACGGCAAAAAGATATACGATCCCGTCTGGATGCACAGGCACGCATCGCGAACCAGATCGTCAGCCGAGCTTTATCTGCGCAAGTTTCGGCAGTATCAAACTTCGCCCCAGAAAGTAAGGCTCCCTCTAGTATATCGCAGCTTCAGAGCGAGACTTTAGTGACCGCGCAGGTTCATGTGCAGAGCGCACAAGCGAATCGTAAAACAGAAGTGCCGCTACCAGCGATTGGCAATGCCTCTGATCATATACCGATTCGGCGCCTTCGTTTGGAAATCAAGCCGCCAACTGTAGCAATAGTTCAGCTCCCCTCGGAGCCTCGTCCATTATCTGTCGCAGTGTTGCGTAAATCGGTGGTATTCGTGGCTCCCCAGGCTGCAGTTGTGCGGAGCTATCAGCTGGAACATGTTGCCTCTGCGCGGAGTAGTGGGAAAATTTTGGCGGCAGCGATATCCGTTAACGCATTTGGTTAAACTGGTGCTAAAGTGGGTCGATGGATCCGCGATAGTATAAAGCAAGTAAAAAAGGAGGTTTTATTATGCAGATAGGTTCTGCGGTACCTAATGCCGCCATTGTCCGGCCTGATTTTAATCAGAATCAGGCGCAGCAGGTTCAGAATCGTCAGACTTCATCTGGTAAGGTTCAAGTTGCGCCCAATCTGACCCAGGTCAAAAGCGGTGCAGCGGTGGAGGCGCAAGCTCGGGAAGTTAGTGCGTCGTCAGCGAGTCAGACTGATGCGGGGAAAGCCCCCAAGCAGTCGGCTCTTGTTGCCCAAGCTCAGGCTAATCCCAAAGCGCAACAGCAACAAGGCACCAATCAATTGAATGTGTTTGCTTAGGCGGCACTACCGTTGATCTCCAAGGGCTGGAACATCTTTGTGTGTTTCAGCCCTCTCTTTTTTGGTCATATTGACGCTTGTTTATAGGTAACTACTCAGCACCCTACCCAAAAAAGACTGTAACTGCGCATTTTTCAGCGCCGCTATCAGGAAAACTGGGAGTGAGCTGAGTAGTTATGTTTATAGCAGGGTTGCGAATTGATCTAATGCCTTGGTGAGTTGTTCGGGTTTGGTTCCACCTGCCATCGCCATATCGGGTTTGCCGCCCCCCTTACCACCACAAGATTCGGCGAGTGTGCGCACCAAATTCCCTGCGTGGTAGCGCGCAGTGAGGTCGGGGGTGACTCCGACGATGAGTTGTACCTTCGCTCCATGTTTGCTGCCAAAGGCGATGACACCGGACTTGAGCTTTCCTTTTGCTTTATCCATGAAATCTCGCAGGTTGGCGATATCGGCTGGTACCTCGCAAGCTAACAATTTTACACCATTGATCTCTCGTGCTTGGGCAATGAGTTGGTCGAGCATTCCGGTGGCGGATTTTGCACGGGCACTTTCCAGTGATTTTTCTGTCTCTTTTAGGCGTTGTTGCAGTTGTGCCAACTGTTCAACGGTCTGATCTGGCTGGGTTTTGAGTTGTTGCGCAAGTTGTTGCAGTCGGTGATGATCTTGCTGGGAAGCGCTGAATGCCGCATAGCCAGTCACCGCCTCAATTCGGCGCACCCCGGCGGCGATTCCCGATTCGGACAGGATGCGACACGCTGCGATATCGCCCGTTTGGTCGACATGGGTGCCGCCGCATAGCTCCACGGAATCCCCCGCTGTGACTACCCGTACTTCATTGCCATACTTTTCACCAAACAGTGCCATAGCACCACTCGCCACCGCCTCGTCTTGATTCATGATCTGGGTGGTTACTGGCTGGTTAGTGATGATAGCATCAAACAGCTGTTGCTCAATGGCGGCCAGCTCTTTTGCAGTTACGGGTGAGAAGTGATTGAAATCGAAACGAATCCTCTGATCATCCACCTGCGACCCTGCCTGTTTGACATGATCGCCCAACACGCGGCGCAGCACCATCTGCAGTAGATGGGTGGCGGTATGGTTGCGACGCACCGCAGCGCGGCGTTGGCTGTTGACTTGCTGCATTACTACGTCACCACAAGCAATGGTTCCTTGCTCAATTTTTCCGATATGCACGAATAGGTCGGGAAGGATTTTTTTGGTGGCCGTCACTAAAAACTTGCCATGATCGCATTGGATGGTTCCAGTATCTCCGGCCTGTCCTCCTGATTCGCCATAAAATGGGGTCTGGTTGCTGATCAGCCATCCATCATCGCCGCGATTCAGCGACGCCACCGCGTGGTTGTCGGTGATCATTCCGAGCACGACCCCTTCAGCCTTCAAGGTTTGGTAGCCTAAAAACTCCGTCGCGCCATGCGCCTCTCGTAGTTGGAAGATGGCATCGGGAATGGCACTCGCTCCCGAACCGCCCCAGGCCGCACGCGCCCGTTGCCGTTGCTGCTCCATGCAGGCGGTAAAGCCGGCGTGGTCAAGGGTGATGTTGCGGTCGCGCAGGATATCTGCGGTTAAATCCAACGGAAAACCATAGGTGTCGTAGAGTGTGAATAGGGTTTCGCCGGCAATGGTGCCGCCATCTCCCACTTGTGCCACCGCCTCCTCGACCAATTTTAGCCCCTTATCTAGGGTGCGAATAAATCGCTCCTCTTCGATGCGGATCATGTGGCTAATGGTTTGCTCTTGCTCAGTTAGTTCGTGAAAATGGTCGCCCATTACCTTCACTAGGGAGGGAACCAACTGGTAGATGAATGCCTCCTCCATCCCCAACAGTCGGCCATGACGGCAGGCGCGACGCAGGATACGGCGCAGCACAAAACCACGGCCTTCATTGGATGGCAGTACACCATCCGCGAGCAGAAATACGACGGAGCGCAGGTGATCGGCTATTACCCGCAATGAGGCGGTATTTGCCGTATTGGTATCTATTTCGACACCGGTGATGCGGCTGGCGGCAGCAATGATATTGCGGAAGAGATCGATGTCGTAGTTGTTGTGTACCCCTTGCAATACGGCAGCGGTGCGTTCCAGTCCCATACCGGTATCCACACTGGGGTTGGGCAGTGGCGTGAGGGTGCCATCGGCGGCACGGTTATACTGCATAAAGACCAGATTCCAGATCTCGATGAAGCGATCACCATCCTCATCGGGGCTGCCGGGAGGGCCGCCGGGGATGGACGCACCGTGATCGAAGAATATCTCTGAGCATGGACCGCATGGGCCGACATCTCCCATTGCCCAGAAGTTGTCTTTGGCACCAATGCGGGCGATTTTGTCTGCGCTCACGCCAACCTCGTTGTGCCAGATGTCGTAGGCCTCGTCGTCCTCCTCAAAGACGGTGACGAAGAGCTTGGTTGGGTCGAGTTTGAGGTCTTGGGTCAGGAATTCCCAAGCGTAGGCAATGGCTTCATGTTTGAAATAGTCGCCAAAGGAGAAGTTGCCCAGCATCTCAAAGAAGGTGTGGTGGCGTGCTGTGTGGCCAACATTCTCCAGATCGTTGTGCTTGCCACCGGCGCGCACACACTTTTGGCTACTCACGGCACGCACATAGTCGCGATGCTCCTTGCCAAGGAAGGTGTTCTTGAACTGTACCATGCCCGCATTGGTGAACAGCAGGGTCGGATCCGCATGTGGTACCAGAGGGCTGGAGTCGACCACGGTATGGCCACGGGCGGCAAAGTAGTCGAGAAAGCGTTGACGAATCTCCGCTGTTTGCATGTTGGTTACTCCTCTCGCTCCTTGGCCTGCATCACTTGCAAAATCACCTGTGGTGCAAACCCCTTGCTTGCAAGGTAGCGTATTTGGCGTTGCCAGATTTTGTTATCTTTAAACCGGAATCCGTATGGATCGCGTTTGTGAAGTAGGCGAGAACTGGCAGCCACCGCGTCGAAGTGGCATGCCGCTAGAGCCTGTTGCAGCGCCTCCTCATCTACCCCTTTTTGCCGCGCCTTATGGGCAGCAAGGGTTGGAGTGTCGCCGCGCTGAATTCGGCTGCGCAACCAGCTCGCAGAAAATCGGGCATCGCTTAGGTATCCTTGTTGCTCCAGTTGGATGAGCAGGGGGGTAATTTGCGCATCGGTACCGCCAATCGTCGCCAGTTTGCGCGCCAACTCTGCCCGGCACTGTTCGCGATGTGCCAGCCAGCCGATGGCACGATCATAAAGTGCGGCAGCATCTGGTGGGTCACTCTTTGTTGCTAGTTCCACTGCCCGTTGCTTGATGATCTGGTGCTTTACGATCAGGGAGCCCCATGTCGTGGCGAATCTTGTCTGCGACCTCAGCCAGCATCTCAGGATGTTCCTTGAGATAGGTGATGGCATTGTCGCGTCCTTGGCCAATGCGTTCGCTGCCTACTGCATACCAGGAGCCGCTCTTCTGCACATGGCCATACTGCACACCGAGATCGACCACCTCGCCGCCAAAGGAGATACCTTCGCCGTACATGATCGAGAACACTGCCTGTTTAAACGGCGGTGCCATTTTGTTTTTTACCACCTTGACTCGGGTTTCGTTACCCAGTACCTCATCGCCCTTTTTAATCGCTCCGATGCGGCGAATATCGAGGCGTATCGAGGCGTAGAATTTGAGAGCATTGCCGCCGGTGGTGGTCTCCGGACTGCCGAACATGACACCAATCTTCATGCGAATCTGGTTGATAAACATCACCGTGGTGTTGGAACGCGAGATGGTGCCGGTCAATTTACGCAGAGCTTGGCTCATCAGTCGGGCCTGTAGGCCGACATGGGTGTCGCCCATGTCGCCATCCAGTTCTGCTTTGGGTGTGAGGGCTGCTACGGAATCGATCACAATCAGATCCACCGCTGCCGAACGCACCAGCATATCGACGATTTCCAATGCCTGTTCACCAGAGTCGGGCTGGGATAGCAGCAGGTCGTCAATCTGCACCCCCAGTTTCTCAGCATAGCTAGGGTCGAGCGCATGCTCGGCATCCACGAATGCCACCGTGCCGCCCAGCTTCTGTGCCTCGGCGGCGGCATGTAACGCCAGGGTTGTTTTACCTGAGGACTCCGGGCCATAGATCTCCACCACCCGGCCTCGGGGATAGCCACCAATTCCCAACGCACCATCCAGAGCCAGGCCGCCGCTGGGGATGATCTCGATATCCACCTTGGCCTGGTCGCCCATGCGCATGATTGAGCCTTTACCGAACTGGCGTTCGATTTGGCCGAGGGCTGTTTCTAAGGCCTTTGTTTTGTTGGCATCGGGTTTCATTAGCTGCTCCGGTAGAGATGATGGTAGGATGGGGCGTAAAAACCCTTCCCTGTAAGCTGGCGAAGGGTAGCTTTACACTGCCTCTATCGCAAAGCCCGCCGCATTCTTTGATCATTTGTAACTGCTCAGATTGCTTCTGGTTTTTCTGATGGTAAGGCGAAAAAGCGGAGTTTACTACTGTAAATGCGCATTTTTCAACGCCGCTATCGGGAAACCCGGGAGTGAGCTGCGTAGTTACCAAATGCACGCAGATGTTGCGCGTAAAGGGTGTCAAAATGTGTTTGTTCATTTGCTTTCATGGGGTAATCTCCTGTTGTATTTTATTGCCCGGAAAGGGGCAACACAGAAGGTTACTTGAAAGAGACTGGTTTATCCCGCCGCGTAGCGGCTTCGTTCAACGCACGGCGTAATCGATGAAAACCCCGAAAAATATCAGTGCTCCCACCGGATGGTTGTTGAGAAATGCGCGAAGGCATGCGTCGCGCCCCCGCTTGCGAATGCCCCATTGTTGGTAGCCGCAAAGGAGTGCCGCCGCCAGCAGCCCAAGCAGTGCGGGGATGCCAAGCTGGTGGTGCCAGCCCATCCACAGTAGCAGACTAAGGAAGGTTAGTTGGAATAGGCCAATGATCAGCCGATCGTAGCTGCCGAACAGGATGGCTGTGGATTGGACACCGATACGCAAGTCATCGTCGCGATCCACCATGGCATAGATGGTATCGTAGGCCATCACCCAGCAGATGTCGGCTGCCAGCAGGAGCCAAGCGATGGGGGGCACCTCACCGAGTACCGCAGCAAAGGCCATCGGGATCGCCCAGCCGAAGGCCAGTCCGAGCACCAACTGTGGCAGATGGGTCCACCGTTTAGTGAAAGGATAAATGGCGGTGAGCAGCACCGCGACCAGTGCCAGCGCGATGGTGAGACGGTTGAGCAGTAGCACTAGCGCGAAGGCAATGAGTGCCAGCAATGCCGCGAGCAGCAGTGCTTCGCGCGGTGCGACCTCGCCAGTGGCCAGTGGGCGGTGCTTGGTGCGCTCAATATGGGGGTCGATCTTGCGATCGGCATAGTCGTTGATGATGCAGCCAGCGGAACGCATCAGGAACGCTCCGGCGACGAAAATCACCACAATGGTTCCATCGGGGTGGCCATTGCCGGCAATCCATAGCGACCATAGTGCTGGCCACAGCACTAGCCAGGTGCCAATAGGCCGATCTGAACGCATCAGTCGTCCATAAAGCACCAATCGCTCAGCTATGGAACTGAAGGCCATCAATCAGTCGTGGAGTGTTTTCTGATAGAAGTGGTTGGTTGCTGCGACAAATCCATCGATGCCACCGCAGTCAAAACGCTGCCCTTTGAAACGGTAGGCGATGACCATACCACGCTCGGCCTGCTGCTGTAGGGCATCGGTGATCTGTACCTCACCACCCCTGCCGGGCTCGGTGTGTCGCAAGGTATCGAAGATGTCTGGGGTAAGGATGTAACGCCCGATAATGGCGAGATTGGATGGTGCGGCGTCGGCACTCGGTTTCTCCACCATCGATTTGATCATCATGTGGTCATCATCAATCGCCTGTCCAGCAACAATGCCATATTTGTGCACCTCATCACGAGGAACCTCCTCCACTGCGACCACACTGCAACGGTATTTATTATAAACTTCAACCATCTGTGCCATAACTCCGTAATCCTGACCATCGGCATCATTGATGCAGAGATCATCGGCCAGAATCACGCCAAAAGGCATGTTTCCGATCAGAGGCTCGCCGGTAAGAATGGCATCGCCCAGCCCGCGCATCTGTTGTTGCCGGGTGTAGGAGAAGGTACAGCGCTTGATAATTTCACGAATGCCGCGCAAATTCTCCTCACCCTTGGTGCCGCTGATCTGATGCTCTAACTCGTAGGTGAGATCAAAATGGTCCTCAATCGCCCGTTTGTTGCGTCCAGTAACGATGGCGATATCGCGCATGCCCGCAGCGATCGCCTCCTCAACGCCGTACTGGATCAGCGGCTTGGTGACAATCGGCAGCATCTCTTTGGGTTGTGCCTTGGTGGCCGGCAAAAAACGGGTGCCGTAGCCGGCAGCGGGGAAAAGACATTTATGGATCATAATGGCTCCTTGATGATGTGGTAACTACTCAGCACCCTACCCAAAAATAGCTGTAACTGCTCAGATTGCTTCCGGTTTTTCTGATAGCAAGGCGAAAAAGTTTAAGTTTACTACTGTAAATGAGTATTTTTCAACGCCGCTATCAGGAAAACCGGGAGTGATCTGAGTAGTTATGTGATGTGAATGATTGCCCAGCCACTACCAGCCTGACGAAAGTTGGTGACCTGACCACGCCAGATACGACCCGCCAAGGCAATCGGGGTTTCACCGTGCATGTAGAGACGGAAATCGGTCTTGAAGCGGACATTGTCCACCTCGATTGAACTCGGGGGCGTGAGTTGTTGCAGCACGGTGTCGGCGGCATCGAGTGAATCAAAGCGGGAGTGGCTGATGGATTTCCCGAGCAGAACCCCTTTGCCGCCGTGGCGCGCGGTCGGCTTGAACACCCACTGTTTGCGCTCAAGCCAAATCTGGGCGCGCTCGAGCCCCAGCATGCGCTTGCAGGGTGGCACCACGGCGCGGATCGCGGCCACTTCAGCCGCAGGCAGACAGCGTTCAAGCAGGTTGGGTTGCCAGATGTCTGCTAGCCGCGATTTATCGCCGATCAAGGCATAGCTACGCGGATGGGGGTTGAGCGCCACCAGACCGGCCTCAAACGCAGTGCGGATATGACGCAACGCGTCCGATTCCAGATAGAAATCGGTATGGCGGTTGTAGATCGCATCGATGCGATCCCCTTCGTGGAACAGGCCGTGATCGCTGGCGCGAATATCTTGCGGAGAGAGCAGCAGCACCCGTCGGCCATCTTGCGCGAGGAGTTTGGCATAGCCCTGCATCTCAGGATACATAAATTGCTGGGTAATATCCTCATCCATGATGGCGATGGTGTGCCAAGATGGCGCAAACATCGCGATGATCCGTTGTGGTAGTTGGGATTTATTTTGCCATACCGACCATGCCGGTTGTGGCAACCATTGACCGCGCTGATAGAGACCTGCAGCGTTATTATTGATTTCAATCAGCTTTGGGCCATCTTCGGTGAGGTGAAAATCGTAACCCATGAGCAGGCTGGGTTGATCGGGAACAATCGTGGCGGCAGCGGGAAGGGTGTTTTCTAGCGCCTGGAGCCAGTTAGGGTTTTGCTTGAGCCGGTAGATAGCGCGCGCAAAATCGAACATCTGCTGCAAGCATGTTGCCGGCAGATCTAGCGAGGGGAACGGGCTCATGGTGCCCACTTAGGTGTGGTAATCGATCACCTGCCGCTGGCAGCAACTTGCCTGCACCAGTGGAATAACAGCCTGATGATCGGGATGTGTTTGGTAGGCGTGTAGCGCTGCCAGATCGGTGAATTCGCTGTAGAGCACCAGATCGGCGGATGCTTCGCTGAGGCTAATATCGATACCTACTTCAAGATGGAGCAGACCATCAATGCGGCCAACTAGCGCCTCCAGTTGTCGCTTGATCTCCGCAATCGCGGCGTCATCGGATTGCGGTTGGCGTTTCCAGGTTACAATGTGTTTAACCATGCGGTCTCCTTACTATTCCAGCGCAGCAGCAATTTTACAGGCTTGGCGATGCAGCGCTACGGCATGAACGCGAATAATATCGCAGCCACCCAGCAGTGGCACCATCGCCATTAGGGCGCTGGCATGATCGCGTTGCTCCACTGGTAGTCCGGTGACTTGGCCAAGGAATGATTTGCGTGACAGACCAATCAATAGCGGCAGCTCGAGCACCGTTCGCATGGTTGAACAACCACGGAGCAGTGCCAGATTATGTGCCACCGTTTTGCCAAAACCGATGCCGGGATCTACCAACAACCGCTGCCGGGAGATGCCTGCGGCGAGACATGCCTCGACCCGCTGTCGCAGATATTCGATCACCTCGGTGAGCGGATCGTCATAATGGGGGGCGTACTGCATGGTGGTGGGGTCGCCCTGCATGTGCATCAAGCAGATGTCAGCGGTGCAATCGGCCGCCACCGCCATGCTGGCGGAATCGGCTGTGAGGGCGGAGACATCGTTGATCATGGTGGCGCCCGCAGCTACCGCCTGGCGTATCACCTCCGCCTTGGAGCTGTCGATGGAGACCGTGCAACCTGCTGCCACTAGCCCATCTACACACGGCAGCACCCGTGCCAGCTCCTCGTCAAGCGCCACTGGGGCAGCGCCAGGTCGGGTTGATTCTCCACCAATATCAATGATATCTGCTCCAGCCCGCTGCATTGCAAGCCCATGGGCAACCGCCTTCGCCACATTGATAAACTGGCCGCCATCCGAAAACGAATTGGGGGTGCAATTTAGCACCCCCATGATTGCAGCCTCTGCGCCAGGTCGGCGACGCCAGCGCTGGCTCTCGGGTTTCCTCAACGCGTCGCGAACGGCGTTCAATTATCCCTCTTGACTAGCCTCGCCACTCTCTGGAGCTTGATTCGAGTCCTCACTGTGGAGATCGACGGCCTCATCGGGATTATCATCTTCACTCTTCGCTTGATCAGCTTTGGCTTTTTTCTTGGCAGATGGACGCTCAATCTTCTTACCCGCCATCACTTTATCGATCTCTTCCTTGTCCAATGTCTCGTATTTAATCAATCCATTAGCAATATTATGCAGCTCTTCCATATGCTGCTTCAAGATGTCTTTGGCGCGGTTATAGTTTTCATCAATCAGCTGACGCACCTCGGCATCAATCTTACGCGCGGTCTCCTGTGAGATGTTGCGCTGCTGGGTGATCTCGCGTCCCAAAAACGGTTCATGCTCGCGCTCACCATAGACCATCGGCCCCATGGAATCGCTCATACCCCACATGGTAACCATGTTACGAGCCAACTGGCTGGCGCGTTCAAAATCGTTGGAGGCACCGGTGGTCATTTGGTTGAGTACCAGCTCTTCACCAAGTCGCCCACCCATCATGATGGCAATCTGATCGCGCAGGTATTCGCGGTCATGGTTGAACCGATCCTCCACGGGGAGCTGCATGGTCACACCCAACGCCTGTCCGCGTGGAATGATGCTTACCTTGTGTACCGGGTCGGCATTTTTAAGGCATTTTGCCACCAAGGTGTGTCCGGCCTCATGGTAGGCGGTGGTTCTTTTCTGCTCTTCAGAGATGATCATGGAGCGCCGCTCGGTGCCCATCATCACCTTATCTTTGGCCATTTCGAAATCATCATTGCCCACCGAGTCGCGACCATAACGGGCGGCGTTGAGCGCAGCCTCATTGACTAAGTTGGCCAGATCCGCACCGGAAAACCCGGGTGTGCCGCGACCAAGGGTCTTGGCATCAACATCCTTATTCAAGGGAACTTTTTTCATGTGCACCCTAAGGATCTGCTCACGACCTAACAGGTCAGGGCGCGGCACCACTACCTGACGGTCAAAGCGACCCGGACGCAGGAGTGCTGGATCGAGCACATCAGGGCGGTTAGTTGCCGCGACCAGAATCACCCCTTCGTTGGACTCAAAGCCATCCATCTCGACCAGCATTTGGTTGAGGGTCTGCTCGCGCTCATCGTTACCGCCGCCAATGCCGGTGCCACGGTGTCGACCCATGGCGTCGATCTCATCCACAAAGATAATGCATGGCGATTGTTTCTTGGCCTGCTCGAACATGTCACGCACCCGTGAGGCACCCACACCAACAAACATCTCGACAAAATCGGAGCCGGAGATAGAGAAAAACGGCACCTCAGCCTCGCCAGCAATGGCACGCGCTAGCAGGGTTTTACCGGTACCCGGAGGGCCAACTAAGAGCACTCCCTTGGGGATCTTGCCACCCAGACGGGTGAATTTGGTCGGATCCTGTAGGAATTCGATCACCTCGGTGACCTCTTGCTTGGCCTCATCGCACCCGGCGACATCCTCGAAGGTGACCTTGACGGTGTTCTCATTGAGTAATTTCGCCTTGCTTTTTCCAAAGGAGAACGCACCGCCTTTGCCGCCCCCCTGCATCTGACGCATGAAGAATATCCATACCGCAATCAGCAGCAGCATGGGGAACCAAGAGATCAGTACCGAGATGAAAAACGGCACCTGTTCGGGTGGCAGTACATCCACCTCCACCCCGCCGTCGAGGAGGCTTTTAATGAGATTAGGGTCGTTGGGCGCGACCACCTCATAGGTGGTTAATTCGCCATTGAGGTCGCGAATCTGCCCTCGAATGCGGTTGTTGGAGATGGTGGCAGTCTCCACTGATCCCTGCGCGATCTTCTGATGAAAGGCGCTGTAGCTCAGATGGTTTTTATGTGCTTCCGGCTTGGAAAACATATTGAAGAGGCTCATCATTGTCATGCCTATAACAAGCCAGAGTAAAACGTTTTTCCCCATAGTGATTATGAAAGCTCCCGTAAATTAATGATGATCCAAAAGTAACTACTCAGCACCCTACCCGAAAATAGCTGTAACTACTCAGATTGCTTCCGGTTTTTCTGATAGCAAGGCAAAAAAGCGGAGTTTACTATTGTAAATGCGCATTTTTCAACGCCGCTATCAGAAAAACCAGAAGTGCGCTGAGTAGTTACAGCCAAAATTGAGATTATCGGTGACAATGGTGGGCAATACTACATGAAGCGGCGATGAAGTCATCGCACAATTTAAAACGATGCGTTTTTTCAGGCGCATCGCCATTGCGATTTGGATCGCGATACTGTCTGGTAGCGGCCCGTGCAATTTTTAAAACGCTGAGTTTGCTGTTAAACAAACGACCTTGCTCGGCCGCACTGCTGAACAATTACCGTGTTCCCTCTATCTCCAACCCACGAATCACCACTGACAACGACTCGCTCCATGGTCGAATTCTGATGCCAAAGGTTGTCTGGAAGTTGTCGCAATTCAACTCAGAGTTTGCTGGCCGTGCTGCTGGCGTTAAATATTCCTCGGTGGTGATAGGATGAACCGCTGTCACTTTAAGGTTCATCCCATGCCGACGACACTGAGCAAAAATGGCTTGAGCAAAGCCATGCCAGCTCGTGGCATCCGGCTGCGCGACATGGTAGCTACCCCAATTCCCGATTGCATCTGGGAGTATTTGTAGGGTGATTCGCGCCAATTCGCTTGCTGAGGTTGGCTTGCCAAATTGGTCCGCGACCACAGCGAGTTCATCACGCTCCGCGCCTAGGCGCAGCATGGTTTTGACGAAATTCTGACGATATGCCGAGAAAACCCAACTGGTGCGCAGAATCAGATGTTGCGGGCAGGCCGTGCGTACCGCCTCCTCGCCCGCCTGCTTGCTATGGCCATAGACACCAAGCGGCGCTGCAGCATCCGACTCAATATACGCGGTTTTCTTGGTGCCATCGAAGATATAATCAGTGGAATAATGCACCAATGGAATGGCTGCCTCCGCACAGGCCACAGCAAGGTTGGCCGGACCATCGCGGTTGATGGCAAAAGCCAATTCCGCTTCACCCTCCGCCCGATCCACTGCCGTATAGGCCGCCGCATTGATCACAGCATCCGGCTGCAAAGCGGCAATCTTGGCACGAATCTGATCTTCATGGGTGATATCGAGATCCTGGTGTGCCAACGCCGCTACCGGCCAGTCCAATTGTGCGGCCTGCCGTGCCAGCTCTCTGCCCACCTGACCATTGGCGCCGGTGATCAGCAGCTTCATGCGAATTTGGGCAGTCGATCGGCAGGGATTTGGGATAGGCTGGCAAGTAACTGATCCTTGGCCGAGAGCACCGGCTGCTGGATCGGCCAGTCAACTCCAATCTCGGGATCGTTCCAGATTACGCCGCCCTCTTCGGCGGGAAAATAGAGATCGGTACACTTGTAGGTGAAGTCTGCTATTGCAGAAAGCACGCAGAAACCATGCGCAAACCCCGGTGGAATCCACATCTGCCGATGGTTCTCCTCCGAGAGCTCATAGCCGACCCAGCAACCAAAGGTGGGCGAGCCAACACGAATATCGAGCGCCACATCGAACACCGCGCCCGTGACCACCTGCACCAATTTTCCCTGCGGGTGATGCAACTGAAAATGAAGGCCACGCAAAATGCCTTGACGGGATCGGGAGTGGTTATCCTGCACGAATCTCACTTCGGGGAAACCTGCCGCCTCGTAGCGATCACAATTCCAAGTCTCGAGGAAAAAACCGCGCGGATCACCGAAAACCTTCGGTTCAACAATCAATACTCCCGGCAGTACCGTTTCAATCACTTTCATATTTTACTCTCCTCTCTTGCAGACGATATCACAGTGTTTCCATCTGCAGTTCCTCTCGTTTAAGCTAGGCGACGATTTGAGTTGCGATGCAATATCCAGCACATCATGATCAGTAACTACTCAGCACCCTACCCAAAAATGACTGTAACTGCTCCGCATCATATCTGCAGCAAACGATGGCAATAATCGCGGAAATCACCCAGTCGCGTATTGAGAATAGAGCGCAATATATCTATATTCAATTTACGATAATCATGCACAGCAATATTTCGGAACCCCACCATTGCCTGCATCCGCGCTGCCATATTCGCATCCAGCAATGATGCCTCCTGCATCATCACAAAAGCATCCCGGCTTTGCTGAGGGATCCCAAGCTTACGAAGACGCACTACATGCATGCCCGCATCAATTGCCGCTTCACAAGCACGCTGAAGATTTAGCACAATCGCATCCTGACAAGTATAATCCGTTGCCAGATCAGCTTCATGGCCAGTATATTCTTCATCAATACGCCTTAAGCATCGTTCGATGATGGCTACCTTATTCATGAGAACATCATCCATATACCGAACCTCGCTGATGAATATCCGCTAGAATAGCTGAACGCTCCTCATTCAACCTAGCATAGTCAGAAAAAACAAAATCTTCAAACTGCTCACACAGCGCCCTGTCCACACACAACAGATGTTTCCCACTGGAGATCACCTGCATGCGCAACACGCTGGACGCAGCATGCAAATCAATCAGATCCACATCCCTGCCTGCTATCACAGCAAGCTTCTGGGACAAATCCCACAACGGTAATTTTTCGAGCTTTTGCGAGGAATACACCGCCAAATCAATGTCGCTATTTGCATGCATCTGACCTGAAGCTGCCGAGCCAAACAGATAAACAACCGCAACTTCGGGCAGCGCATGACGAATACATTCAACGCATTGCTTCAACACATGCTCCATACGGTAGGCT
>JAUZRF010000078.1 GCA_030950645.1 Mariprofundales bacterium | reverse complement strand
AGTACCGCTCAAGGTGTCCCCTGCTGCAAAATTACCCGTTGGCAGTGATGCTCCTGCTAAGTAAGAGGTTCCTGCCAATACGACTGTTCCTACGCCAAGCTTTACACCAGTGGACGCTGGAAAGGCAACTACATGTGATGCCTTGTATGTCGTCCCCGCAACAACAACCATACCCCCCACACCTACAGTTGCCGCAATGGCAGCACGCAAGGTTGTTGTCCCATCATTAGGCAAGGTTACGGCAACCGCATTGGTCTTCGTCCCATCCGACAACGATCCTGCGGGGAACACAATCGATCCGACCGACGATATCGCATTGATTAGCGTACCACTTAAGGTATCATTTACTGCAAAGTTGCCGGTAGGCAATGCAGATCCACTATATGTTGTTCCCCCCACCGTGGCTACCCCTGCGCCAAGCACCAGACCCGGCGGGTTTGCTACGGAATCATCAAGAACTATCGTCGGATCGATGGTGATGGATAGACCACCAGCATTCAACGCTTTTCCCGCTGCGTCATAAAGGTGAAGTTTAAAACTGCCCGCCTTCATCTGGCTGGCAAAGGGTACCCCAGAGTTGGCCAGCGAGACCGGAGTGGTCGAGGTAGAGGTCACCGACGCTTGTGCCGCGCTAACAACAGAGCCACGAAGTGTGCTGCCACCATTGCTATAGATCTGATTGGTGCCAAAAATAAGATTTTTGGTGACACTATCCAATTTGGTCAAATATTTGTTGTAGCTATTATCCCGCAACTCCAACATGCCGCCTACCGAGCCACCGCTCGTCATACTAGTAATCGCAACCTTGGGCGCAGAGGCCAGTACAATATTCTGAAAACCACTGGAGGTAAAAGTGGCTCCACGCATAAACTGGTTGGCAACACCATCCTGAACCAACAGATCTCCACCCATCGATTGCACCAACGAGCTGCCATCGGGATTATCCACCCGCTGGATTGGGATCAACGCCGCCAAATTCTGCAGCGCCTGTTCCCGTTTATCGCGTAGATCATTGGCTTGACCCGTCAGCGATGTACCCGTCTCCTGCCGCACAATTTGGATATTAAGCGAGGCCACCTGTTTGAGCAGAATATTGGCACCATGCAACTTCTGATCAATCTGTGAATTCACATTCACCTGCTCGGTACGCAACTGGTTGTGCATATTGGTCAAGGTAGTCACCAACTCACCAGATGAAATCGCCACATTGGCCTTTTGTGCACTGTCCTGCGGATTGTTTGCCAGCTGTTGCCATGAAGCAAAAAAGTGATCAAAAGAGGCGGCAAGCCCAGTGGCGGAAAGGCTGCCAAAAACATTCTCAATCGAGGTCAACCCCTGGCTTACCTGCGTCCACATCGCCTTCTGACTACTGCTATTGGCCAACGACTTTTGCACCGACAAATCCACCTGTCGCGCGACCGAGGCCAACTGGACGCCACGGCCAAAATTAAAGCCACCAGATCGCTCCGGAACCATCGTGGAAAGCCCCACCGTTTGGCGCGAATACCCGGGAGTATTCACATTGGCAATATTGTGTGCCAACACATCCATCGCCTGCTGTTGTGCATTGAGACCACTGGCCGCAACATTCAACGCACTGGTCAGACTCATTTTACTTCACCAGGATGATAGGTCTGGGGTGTCTGAATCAAACCAATGCTTCGCAATAGATTGGTCGTCACATCAGCCGCCGCCTTGAGCCGAAGCTGCCCATCCTGCATCTCCTGCTGCAGATGCAGCATGCGGTGATAGAGATTGCGGCGCAGTGCGCGAAGATCGTCATCCACATCATGGCTGGAGGCGATAAATTCCGACAACGGCACCGCATCATCGACACCGTTTTCGTGCAATACCCGACGACATGATCCCTCCAATTCTGCCATTTTCTCCCGACAGCTAGCACGCAGATCACACAGATCAAGCAGTGCCTCACCATCAAAACGACGCGTGGCCTCTTGCTCCATCATCATAATCTCTTCTAGCGTACTGGCACAACGATCCATCTCGCCAAGATAAGCTCGCAGCCGTGCAAACAGCCTTTTGCGATCAATGGTTAGCTCCATGCCCGCTCCACCAGTGCATTGCGCACAATGCGCACCGCGACCTGCTTTTCATTCATCTGAAAGGTTCCTTTCTCAAGCGCATCGCGAATCCCCTCAATGCGCTCCATCCGCACCTCCGGCATATCGGCCAGCATCACCTTAGCCCGCTCATGTAGCGAGGAGGCATCGGCTACCCGCACCTGATCGCTCGCCCGGCCACCCTTGGCTTTGCCTGCACCCTTACGGTTGCCACCTTTGTTTGTTTGCAGCACACCACGAGCGCCACCCATTCCAGCAATTCGCACCATATTATTGATCCCCTTGGCCGGCATCGGTAGCCATCGACCTGTATCGATCCGCAGCCAGCATTTTTAATTTATCGGAAGCCGTAGCCGCAGCTTGAACCGCACCATGTGAACTCCCATGGTCGTGTTTCAGCTGCCGGTAGATCGCCGATGCAATGCCCAACGAGCCTTGTTGACTCCCCGCATCCGCCATCGCCTGATCCATCATCGACGCATAACTCTTCTCAGCAAAGCCTTGTGGCATAAACCCAGAGCTTGGCACACTTTTACGCATCGCGGTCATCATCTGTTGCATGAACATCGCCTCAAACTTAACACTGGCCTTCCACAACGCCTCATCGCGCCCCTTTAGAGCCGGAACCTCCGTAGATGAAGCGGGTGTTAGTGGATGCACCACCACATGCGGAACCGCCACTTTGCGCGCAGCCACCCCCTGCTGAGGATCGCGCCGCATCACCTGTCCAATCACGGTTTCAACCAGATCACGCATTAGAGTACGCGCAGCTCGGCATGCAATGCGCCCGCCGCCTTGATCGCCTGCAATACGGCAATCAGATCACTAGGGGCAGCACCAACCGAATTCAGCGCCGAAACCAGGCTGGACAGCGTCACCTGTCTGGGCAACACCACAAATTTCGCCTTCGCCTCTTTCACACTGACCCCACTCTCATTCGTCGTCTTGGTCTGGCCACCGCCAAAGGCGTTGGGCTGTGATATCTGGGTCTTTTCCGTCACCGTGACGCTGATGTTGCCATGCGCCACCGCCACCTTATCAATCGTCACATCCTCACCCATCACAATGGTTCCCGTGCGTTCATCCACCACCACCATCGCCTTATGATCCGTGGTCAAACGCAGCTGTTCCAACTCGGCAATCAGCGACACCGCATCACCTTGCGGGTTCCATACCTCAACCGTGCCAGCATCCACCGCCTTCGCCATCCCTTTACCAAAATGGGCATTAATCGCCTGTCGCATCCTGGTCGCGGTAGTAAAGTCAGGATTCCTTAGCGACAAAATAATCTTGTTCTGACCATCCTGCAGCCCTTTGGGAGCAGCGATCTCCACCCGCGCACCATTGGGGATACGCCCTGCCGTCGGATGCCCTTTGGTAACGCTGGCAGATTTTCCTGCCACCGAAAAACCACCAATCGAGATCTCTCCCTGTGCCACGGCATAAACTTTACGATCCCCCGCTGTGAGCGGGGCGATGAGCAGAGTGCCTCCACGCAGGCTCTTCGCATCCCCCATGCTGGAGACCGTGACATCAATCGTCTGCCCGGGACGAGCGAAGGCAGGCAGTTCAGCGGTCAACATCACTGCGGCCACATTTGCTGGTTTCATTTTGCTAATCTGGGTACGAATATTGATGCCAAAACGCTCCAGCATCGCCGCAATACTGTTAATGGTAAAAGGCGATGAAATACTGTCATCACCAGTACCATTAAGGCCAACCACAATACCATAACCAATCAATGCATTGGCACGCACGCCCCCCACGGTAGCCAAATCCTTGATTCGTTCTGCCGACGCCATTAGAGGCCAAGCCATTATCATGACCAACGGCAATACCATCCATAACCCTTGGCGCAACTGTTTCTTTATCATCACTTCCCCCTAAAATGGCCAGATAGCATCAAGAGCCTGACCAAGCCACCCCTCATGGGCCACTGAGGCCAACTCACCACCACCACCATAACTGATAATCGCCTGTGCCACCTTCGCGGAAGAGATAGTATTATCCGATGAGATATCCTGTGGCCGCACCACACCAGAAAAGGTCAACTCCTGAGGTTGCTGATTGATCGTCACCTGACGCCGCCCCTGAATGCGCAAATTTCCGTTCGGAAACACCTCCATCACCACCGCCGTCACACTGGCCGTCAAGGTGTCTGAATTGGTGGTGCTTCCCGAACCCGCAAACGATTTGTTATCGCTTAAATCCAACGCTGAACTGGGCTTGAAGCTGGCATTACGCTTAGAAAACAGTGAGGTCGAAAGACCAAAGGCCGCGCCCAATCCAGTCTGGCGGCTAGATGAACGATCCTTCTTGGTGCCTAAAGAGCGGCTCGCACTCGCTTTCTCCGATACCAGCACAGTAACCAAATCACCGATATTTCCCGCTTTAGGATCGGTAAATAGTGCTGAACCACGATTGTTCCATAGTGAGCCAGTGTCAGTATGACTCTCTACTGGTGCCCGCATCGCCCGATCCACTGCTGGCTTAGTTTTGTCAGCGGTTACGCTTGAAACGCGTGGCATACATCCTGTCAACAGGGAGAAGCCGACCAGTAACATCAACCACTGCCCCATCATGCCCCTCCCATCACCGTACGCACGGTATTGGCACTAATCACAACCGCCTGGATCTGACGCTTACTCTTCAGGTTTTGCACCATCACCAACTCGCCACGCCGTGCTGAACGCAAGGCTTTGCCCACAGTAGAGACTTGAATCGAGCCAATCCGCGCTTGAATAGTAATCAACTGACCACGCCGGATCAGTGGAAGTTGGTGCGTCATTGCTGAAAAGATCGGCGTGCCGCGTTTCACCTGACCCAGCAAGCGCATCCCATCAAGATCTCGCGTTGACGAGAACCAATTGCTATTGTGATCCGAGATATCTACGCGCTGTATAGTCATCATACCACGATTTAGCATAGAGCGTGCCGCTATCGCCTGCTTGGCCACCACCACCTGCGCCAACCAACGCACCGTAACTGGAACAAACCAGTGACGAACACGGCCTCGCTCCTTACCCTCTGCAATCAAAGAGAAATGCGAAGGGTGGCGCATCAATTTCGGAAGATACCAATGCAGTGCTCGGGTCGTTTTTGGCCAAGCCCTCACCGACACCAACTCCGCCGTAGCGCCATCATGGGTCACCGTTGCGGAAAAAAATGCGTGAAGCGAGCGCTGCATGGCAGATTCTTCCGCACCCGCAGTGGTGGCATAAAAGATAGAGGCCAAAGCCAGCAACAGTGGTATTCCAAAATTGATGCCATCGCCTCTTACCAAGCCATCAAAATTACGCATTCGCATCATCATCCCCTTAACGCCGCAGGTTTGCTGCGGTTTTTAGCATCTCATCGGATGCCTGGATCGCTTTGGAGTTCATCTCGTACGCGCGTTGACCCGCAATAAGATTCACCATCTCCTCTACCGTGTTGACATTCGACATCTCCAACATCCCTTGACCAATCTCGCCCAAGCCATTGGCTCCTGGCGACCCCGTTGTCGGTGTGCCAGAGGCATTGCTTTGCTGAAACATTGAGTTTCCGAGCAGTGTCAAACCACCGGGGTTGCTGAAATTCACTGTTTGAATCTGTCCTACGGTGGTGGTCTGCGCTCCCGGTTGTGTTACTGACAGCGTACCATCGGCAGCGATATTAATCTGCAAGGTGTCGGTAGGAATCGTCAGCCCGGGCTGCAGAGGATTGCCATTAGGGTCAACAATTTGGCCCGTCGAATCAATACTGAATGACCCTGAACGCGTATATGCGGTGGAGCCATCGGCCAACAGCACCTGGAAAAAACCCTGACCCTTGATTGCCAGATCAAGCGGGTTAGAGGTTTGCTGAAAACTCCCTTCGCTAAACACCCGCTGCACCCCTGCAGTCTGTACACCCAAACCAATCTGAATGCCATTGGGTACCTGAGTACCATTAGCGCTGCCATCAGCACCCGCGCTCTTTACCTGCTGATACATCAGATCCTGAAAGTTCGCCCGTCCGCGTTTAAAACCCGCAGTATTCACATTGGCTAGGTTATTGGTAATTACATCTACATTGATATTTTGTGCCGTCATGCCAGTGGCCGCGGTCCATAGTGCTCGCATCATGGTGATTTACTCCTCGTTATCCTACCCGGCCAACCTTATTGGTGAGCTCGGACTGTTGTTGATTATATATATCGGTGATCTTCATCAAGTTCTGGAAGGAGCGTGTTACCTCCACCATCTGCACCATCGAAACCACTGCATTGACATTGGACTGCTCCAACATCCCTTCTCGCACTTCGGACTTGCTAGCTGCTTGCATATTCGATGGCTTGGTCACAAAAAGACTCCCACCCTTCTTGCGCACCTGCCGCGGATCAATCGCCTCCGCAACCCCGATTTTCGTCACAACCTGACCATTCGACGAAATGGTTCCATCCCGGCTAATGGTAATCTCACCTGTTACGGGAAGGGTGATCGGAGAGCCTCCGCTATCTGTGAGAGCTAGACCACTCTGGGTGACAATATTGCCGGATGCATTTAACTGAAAGTTGCCTGCACGGGTATAGGCTGCGCTACCATCGGCTTGTCGAACTGAGAAAAAACCGGGGCCACTAATCGCCAAATCGAGCGGATTGTTGGTCTGTCGAACCGGTCCTTCACTCATGTCCGTATATTCTTTTCCAGCCCCCAAATATGCCGCGCCATCGTCACGCAACGCCGAACTCATCACGGTTCTAAACGAGGTATTGTCAGCCTTAAAGCCGGTGGTGTTTACATTGGCCAGATTATTGGTGATTACATCCATCTTCATCCGCTGGCTCAGATCGGCACCACTGCCGGCGATAAAAAAACCTTGATTCATGTGCGTGCCACCTCCTGAGATCAAACGGGCACTTGTGGTACCACGGAAGGGTTCCATCACAAGTACAATCAGGAATAAGCAATAGCCATGCCAGAATAGAGAAATGCTAGCTAGATGAACGCTACGCCATGAAAAGTAAAGAGTTTATTTGGATAAAATATGACGCATCGCTTCGCTACGCGTCATGGTGTAGCGGCAATTATCGAGAAGCGGTTCGTTTTTTTTCCGCCAACCGTTGATCGGTGCGATAGAGAAAGGAGAGCAGATCCGCCACCAGTTGATAGGCTGCCTCGGGGATCTCATGCCCTACAGGAACCTGCGCCAAAAGCTGAACCAAATTATCATCGCGATGAATATGCACCCCGGATTCACGCGCCAAATCCATAATCCGATTGGCCACCTCACCAAAACCCGAAGCCAGCACCTTCGGCGCACCCCCACCCTCCGAGTCGTAGCCCACTGCCGCCGGCTGATCACGCGCCACAGCAACACCCCCGCAGCCAATGCGCGAATCCGCCACTCATGCGATAAACTCGCGTGGTGCTACGCGGTCAATCGGCAATCCAGCCTCCAGTTGCCCCTCAAACTGCGCCACCGCCTCACCCAGCAACAGCTCACGCTGCTGCGCAACCCACTCGGAAAATTCAGGATGGATCGCATCTGCCACCGCTGTATCGCGAGCAAACAGACGCAACCTCCACGGCTGCTCCGCCCCCCCCTCCAATGCAAACGCCACTGAGCCCAAAGCTTCGAGATCTAGGCGACCATGCAGCAAGAACTGCTCACCATCGCCTTGCCGTTGAACCACGCCACGCGCGCCATCGCCATCATCCTGCTGCAACAGCAAGCGGTTCGGATCACCACCAGCCAGCGTTGCAAAGGGGAGGCCGCTACTGCCATCAAGCCGCGGCCAACTTCCGCCGCTGCTCGCCGCCTTTTCCCCACCTTGACGCGACGCCTTCGGCTTGCCCTCCCCCTCATCTTCATCCGCGATCAACTGCATCCGCTGACGCAACATCTCGGTCAACAGACGATGCGCCTGAAATTGGGTTAAAAGATGAAACTGTGCTGGCATCTGCTGCCCCATCACCTGCAGCCACACCTCGCCCATCTGGGTATTGGGCGGCACCTCCGCGCGCAGCCGATAGCCGCCAAGCAGCAGCATCGCCGTTCCCGGTGACTCACCCGGCACCAGTTTGGCCTGCACCACACTGCCGTTGGGCCACGGCAACACATGGGCGCCATCCGCCGCTTTCACCCCTTGTGGTGCCCCCATCATCTGGGTACCCAAGATCGACAACATGGTCAGATATTCCGTCTATTCACGAGGATTTTTCCGCACCACAATGCACCTGCAACAGCAACTTCACCTGCGCCAATGGCATATCCAACTGCCGCGCAATCTTCTCTGGCGCCACCCCCTCCCGATGCAGGCAGAGCAAGCGGGAGAGTTGGCTTCCGGCACCACCCTCCTTGCTCGCAGGCGGTGGCTCTGCTGGCGCAGGATTCGAGGCTACCTGCCGCGCCTTATGTCGCGATGGCAGCGGTGACGGGCGCGGATCCGCTAGGTCGCGAATCATCGGCATCAAGGCGTTCAGCTGAGAAGAGGCCTCTTCAAGCTCAGCACTGGCCGCCTCCAATTTATGCTCAATCGCATCTTGACGACGCGACCCCCGCAACCACAACAACCACATCCCCCCCAACGCAAGCATCATTGCGCCATCAATCAGTATGTTCAGCACACCGCGCATATCACTCATGGACAGCAGCCAAAGCAGACGGCTTCAGCCATCATCCAGCCCCATATAACCACGCAAACGCATCACCATCTGGCTATGAATCTGGGATACCCGTGACTCCGTCAACCCCAACACCAGCGCCACCTCTTTCATATTCAGCTCTTCATAGTAGTAGAGCGTCAACAACACCGCCTCACGCTTAGGTAACTGAGTAATCGCCGTTGTCAGGCTCCCGATGAACTTAATCATCCCGACCTGATTATCCGGCATCAGCTCCGCATTACCGGCGATCGCATCGAGCATGCTCAGTGCATCCTCATCGTTGCCTACAATCGGCATATCATCAAAATGCACCACTGACATCGCCCGCACCTGATCAAGCCGCTGCCGATATTCGCTCAAATCCACCTCCAGATAGCGCGCAATCTCCATCTCTTCCGCTGGACGCCCCTGCTGCTGCTCAACCTCAGCCATAGCCTGCTGCATCTGTCGCGACACATCGCGCAAACTACGCGGCATCCAATCAAAGGCGCGCAGGTAGTCGATCATTGCCCCCCGCACCCGATAGCCAACAAAGGTGTTAAACTGAATCTCACGCGTAGGATCAAAACGGCTTGCCGCATCAAGCAAACCCAACACACCGGAGTCAATCAGATCATCCATCTCCACCGAGTCCGGGGTACGGCGCATCAACTGACCTGCATGGTATCGAATCAGCGGCAAGTACTCCGCAAACAACCGCTCCGGATCCATTGGCATCTGCGCGGGCTGATCGTATGGCGTACTCATCCTTGATCCTCTTGATCATCGCTACTATCATCGACTTTAGAAGATTTATATTGTGGTAACAACTGGTTAAGCCAGCACAACATCATGCCGATCCAAGCTCCAGCCACCCCCAACACGCCAACCCGAATCAGGGTGTCGAGAAAGCCAACCCCGATCACCATTGCAATCGCAAAGCCAGTTAAGGCTCCACACGCGCCGCCCAAGGCCGCCGTCTGGGTAGCATTCATCATCCTGCGGTCTCGGTCTCGGCGCCATCTGTTGAATCCGGCATCGCATCAAGCCCTTCGCTTAAAGCGTGTTCCCAGAAAAACTGCAATCCACTGCTACGAGAGGTATCCCGCGGACGAGCCAAAATGGCATCCATGGTCCGATGAAGGTGGCTGACGATGAGATCCCCACCAACCTTATCAAGCAGCTTCTGACGCTGAATCGCGCGGCGAACATCCGCATGTGGCGGCAAATTCCCCACATAGTCCAAATGCACATCCAAATAGCGATCCGCCACACTGAGCAGTCGCCGAAACGAAATCTGCGCATCCACCGCCTCGGCCTGGTTAATCATCACCATAAAGCGGCGCACATCACGCATCGTGGAGAGCACTTTAATCAGGGCATAGGCATCGGTCAGCGAAGTCGGATCCGGGGTAAGCACCACCAGCGAGCTCTCCGCTGCCGAGACAAAGTAGAGCACATTGTCACCGATCCCCGCCGCCGCATCAATCAATACCAGATCATAATTGCGTCCCAACGCACGCATCTCATCAAGCATCACCTGCTGTTGATCGGTAGAGAGGGAGGTCAACTCATGGAAACCGCTACCACCGGGCAGAACATCAAAGCCATAACCTGACGGCACCAAGATATCAGCCAAGGACTTTCCCTCTGCTAACACATCCTGAATCGATCCATTGGCGGTGATTCCCAGCATAATATCAACATTAGCCAGCCCCAAGTCCGCATCAAGCAGCAATACCCGCTGACCAGTTTGCGCAGCACGCGCAGCCAAGTGCACCGAGGTGAAGGTTTTGCCAACCCCACCCTTGCCACTGCTGATCGCAATTACCCGAGGTGTTTGATTTCTATTCATGTTCTACTCCTAACCATCATGCCGCTGTAGCATTGTATTCACCAAATCGTGTTTGCTCATTTGGCGAGCAATGCCGCGATTGATTTCGGCGTTAACCACCCCATCTGCCCGGGTATCTCGTTGCCAAAGCTACAATAGCAGAGCTGCAATCGGGATGGAATTGCCCAATTAATCACCTTGCCGCAATGGCTACTCTCATCAAGTTTACTCAATGCCAAATGGGTTACACCCAACCCCTTAGCCTGAGCTAGCAGCGATTCACCATCAGCCTCATCAAGATTGGCAGGCAGCACCATCACCCGGTGTGCATTGGCAAAACCACCCCATAACTGCTTGGCCTGGCGCGTGGCCGTGGTAGGTCGAAGGGAGATCCCCGCCGTATCGACCAACACCAGCTGTGCGGATGCAATCTTGGCCTTCACATGCTTCATATCTTCCGCGCCACGCAAGGCGGCAAATGGCGCCCCCAGCACATCCGCGTAATTGCGAAAAAGATCGCTACCGCCGATCCGATCCACATCCGTACTAACCAGCGCCACCCGTATCCCCTTTAGGCTATAGTGGGTTGCCAGCTTGGCAGCCAAGGTGGTTTTACCTCCGCCACTAGGGCCGACCAGCACCAGCGTGACCCTCCCTTTGGCTGGATCCATAGACTTGGACCAGTGCATCTGGCGCTTGCCAACCGGCTTGCCCGCAGCAAAGTCACCAGCCAACTCTGCAGCAATGCCTGCTGCCACCCCTTTGTCCAGCAGACGATCAAACGCAGCCTGTTCATGGGGATCATCCAACGCCAAGCGCAGCTGCGCCGCCTCATGACGCTCCAAACCACTCACCAATCGCGCTAACCGCTCCATCGAGCTCTGCAAGATATCATGATCAAGCTCGGAAACAGCCGCTGGTGCCGCCACTTCGGGCGGGGTGACTGGACGATGCCCATACCCCCGTCCGCGAGGCGATGCGTTGGCCTCTGGAGCAGGGCTGTCGTCAAGGGCAGCATGCACCTGCCAAACCTCATTGCCCAACGCATCCTTGCTCTTTTTTCGATCCAAAATCACCGCTTCCGGCCCCAACTGCTTGGCGGCCAGCGCCAACGCCTCATGCAGCCGTGGCGCAGAAAAAATTCTAACCCGCATCGTGTAGACTCACCGAGACATCCGCCTGCACCACGGTGTTTGATGGCACCTCAGAGATAGAGAGCACCGTAACACGAGAGATCTGCTTGGTCAGGGCATGGGCCAGTGGATAGCGAATAGCCGCAGTGGTTAAAAGCACTGGGGCATCAACCCCCTGGCTCGACATCACATCACTCAAGCGACTGATAAAACGCTCCCAATAGCTAATATCCAGCGGCAGCAGTAACTCACTCCCCATCTGACTTACCCGTTCAGTTACCATGCGTTCAATCTCCCCATCCAGTGTGATCACATGCAACTCACCCTGCTCATTCAGATGTTCTTGAATAATACTCCGCCCCAACCGCATACGCACCATCTCTACCAAGGTGGTCAAATCGCGTTGATCCGAGATACCATCGGAGAGGGTCTCGATAATCAACAATAGATCACGAATCGGCACCCACTCCGATAGCAGACGGCGCAACACATTCTGCAACAGACCCATCGAGACCGGAGCTGGCACCATATCCTCAATGATTTTAGGAAACCGTTCCTTGAGCGCATCAACCAACTCCATCACCTGCGCCCGATCGAGCATCTCAAAAGTGTGCTTACGCAAAATTTCGGTAATGTGGGTGATAATCACCGTCGGCGGCTCCACTACCGTATAACCAGAAATCTCAGCCTGCTGCCGCTTATCCGCACTAATCCACAATGCAGGTAGACCAAAAGCGGGCTCTTTGGTCGCCACGCCCTGCACCGCAGGCCCACTCATATTCCCCTCCAACGCCAATAGGTTGCGTGGCCGAATCTCACCGCGCGCTACCTCTGCTCCGCGAATCATCACCCGATATTCACCAACACCGAGTTGCAGATTATCCTTGATATGCACCGGCGGCAGAATAAAACCCATATCCTTGGTCAGCTGACGCCGCACCGATTGCAAGCGCTCAAGCAGGTTGCCATCGCGTTTTCCCTCCACCATATCGATCAATCCATAGCCAACTTCAACCCGGATCGGATCCACCACCAACAGATCCGATAGCGGTGCTTCATCTGGAGTCATCACCTGCTCCGCCGTCTGAGCCTCCTCGACCTGCTGCGCCTCCTCCTCAGCCTGCCCCGCCTCCTGCTGCAGATACCAACCCGTAAACCCTAGCCCGATAGAGATCAGCAGAAAGGGGATGAATGGCAACCCCGGCACCGTGCTAATCAACAAGATAGCACCAGACCCAACATAATAGATCTTGGGGTAACGGGTAAACTGCCTCCCCAGTTCCACCTCAATCGACTCCCCTGCACCCGCGCGAGTGACGACAATACCGGCGGCAGTCGAGATCACCAGTGCCGGAATTTGTGACACTAACCCATCTCCGACCGTCAAAATACTGTACACATGCATCGCATCAGAGAGCGACATTCCCTGCTGAGCAGAGCCAATAATAATACCCGCAACCAAATTAATGGCAGTGATAATCAACCCCGCCATGGCATCCCCACGGACAAACTTGGAAGCACCATCCATTGAGCCGTAAAACTCAGACTCCTTGGCCACCTCGGTACGCCGTGCCTTCGCCGTGGGCTCATCAATCATGCCTGCATTGAGATCGGCATCAATCGCCATCTGCTTACCAGGCATCGCATCCAAGGTAAAGCGTGCTGCCACCTCAGCAATTCGGGTTGAACCCTTGGTGATCACTACAAAATTGATCAACACCAAAATCAGAAAAAGAATGATGCCAACCACGGCATTACCGCCCACCACAAATTGACCAAAGCCCTCAATCACACGCCCCGCCGCCTGCGGCCCATCCTGACCATGCAGCAGAATCAACCGGGTCGATGCCACATTCAACGACAATCGAAACAGGGTGGTGAGCAACAAAATAGTGGGGAATGCGCTGAACTCCAACGGCCGAACAATATACAATGAAGTCAATAGGATCAGAAGTCCAATCGTGATATTTACCGCCAGCAAAATATCCATGATCATCAACGGCATCGGCACCATCATAATCAACAGCACCATCAAGACGCCGCTCGCCAGCAACACATCGGTGTGCTGGGATAGAGCCCGGAATTTCAACGCGATCGCAGCCTGCATCTGCTCCTCAACCCCTCCTGATATTTTTCACTGGTTCATCGCCTCAACCTTTTTCACATAGTCATCCGCCGCCGACAACACATGCGTTTTCATCTCATCCATGTGTTGATTCATCTGGTTCACCCGCGCCTGCCCTGCGATCCCCGCAAACTCCAATGCATCCTTGTAACCATTGGCATACGCAATCCGAATCGCATTCTGTTGTGCCCGACTCAATGCCGAGTAAGCATAGCCACTGCCAAAGGAAAGTGACATGAGCAAAACAATGCCCAACAGTAGCGATCGCGTGAATTTTCGGCTTAAAAAAAGACTAGCCACCGGTTTTCCCCCTTTGACCATCGTCCCCGATATCAAATTTCAGCAATTGCGCATGAACCTGCGCCAGCTGCTCCGCAGCACTCCCCCCGCCCTGACAGAGCTGTTGCATCCCCGCCAACGCCGTCTTCCAGTGGCTGCGTACCAAACAGATATCATCATAGAGTGACTGCAGCTCATCGCCATTGCGCAACCGAATCGTATCGCCGCTTAAGTGGCCCTTAGACATTTCAGCAAGCACCCACCGCATGCGAAAAACCGGCCCAGCCAACCGAAAGGAGACCAGCAGACCAAACAACAAGCTAACCACAGTAATCATTCCGACACCCAGCAAAATCATGCCACCATTTCCATTCACAAAAGTCATGATATTCGGTAGGTTATAAAATGTCACCACACTTTGATCCGCAAAGGGGTCGGGCTGGCTGACCTGCCCCCGCATCAGGGAATAGAGCACCGAATAGAGTGCTGCCGTCAATAGCATCACGCCCCAAGTAAAAACCGTAATCCGGATCGCAAAGCTCCATTGGAATCGAGCATCAATCAGGATGCGACTCCGCTTATACCCTTTGGCCACCACCAACCTCCTTATCTTCCACGAATTTTGTAAATTTCAGCGAGAATCACGGCCACCGTCTCAAACAGCTCTTCGGGAATCTCCTGACCAACCTCGACGCTACTAAACAAGGAGCGTGCCAACGGTCGATTCTCACGGATCGGAATGCCATGCTCCGTGGCAACCTCACGAATCTTCAACGCCACTTGGTCCGCACCCTTCGCCATCACTCGCGGTGCCGTATTCCCCCCCTGCTCATACTTCAATGCCACTGCAAAATGGGTCGGGTTAGTAATCACGACATCGGCCTTAGGCACATCTTCCATCATTCGGCGCTGTGCCATCTCACGCTGCAGTTGGCGAATCTTTCCCTTCACCTGCGGATCGCCCTCGGTCTCCTTCCCCTCATCCTTGATCTCTTTCATACTCATTTTCAACGACTTGTTGTGCTCCCACTGCTGATAGAACACATCGGCTATCGCCAAGCCCACGAAAAAAAAGGCCACCATGGCCGCAATCGTCACCGCCCCCTTACCCATAATGTAACCAATCTGCGCGGGCTGCAGGCGAATCCCTTCCACGGCCAAGCCAAACATATCATGGACCACATACCAACAAATCGCAGAAATAATGGCCATTTTCAGCAAGGATTTAATAAATTCCGCCAACCCTTTGGTTGAAAATATCCTACCCAGCCCTTTGATCGGACTCACTTTCTCAAATTTCGGTTGCAAGGATTCAAAGGAGAACACTGGACCGGTCACCATCACGGTGATCAACACCCCCAATGCGATCATCGGCAGTGCGACTGGCAGTACCATCAGTGCCATCTGGCCAGTTAGCGTAATTAACAGTGCGATCATCCCTTTTGCTGTCCACTCTACATGGACACTTCCCAATAAAAAATCATGCATCAACAAACTCGCATGGCCGACGATCCACCCCCCCAGGCCCGTCACCATCATCGACGAGATAATAAGGAATGAGATGGCGGTTGATGGCTCCTTACTATTTGGAACCTGCCCCTTTTCGCGGGCATCATCGACCCGCTTGCTGGTCGGCTCCTCGGTTTGTTGACTTTTATCCTGGTCTTCAGCCATCGACTACACTTTCCATGAAATCTAAGGAGGCTCTAAGTGCCGGACATTTTATGCAAGAACATTGGTAACTCATGACCCAAGCCAATAAAGCTATGCTGCAC
Source organism: Mariprofundales bacterium (assembly GCA_030950645.1). Classification (GTDB taxonomy): domain Bacteria; phylum Pseudomonadota; class Zetaproteobacteria; order Mariprofundales; family J009; genus JAUZRF01. Next base: position 2,209 of record JAUZRF010000078.1, on the reverse strand, counting down.
CAGATGAATAAATGCGGGAAATGACGCGGCAAACACAATGAATCCCAACCCAATGGTCAGGGGGAAGCTAATAAAAAACACCTGAATCTGCGGCACCGCGCGGGCAACCAATCCCAATGCAACATAGACAAAGAAGATCAATATCATTACCGGAGCCACCAACCGAATCGCCAAAGAAAACATCAAAGAAGTTGCATGACTCAACTGCTCCCAACCGGCAAACGACCACGGCTGCCCCGGTGGCATCAAGGTGAAGGAATCCATCATCGCCTGCAGAAAAATTAGGTGGGTGTTGGTGGCCAGCCACAGCATCATCGCCAATACGCTAGCAAAGGTACCGGTAACCGCGCCTTGCGCTTGGGTCGATGGGTCAAACACATTGGCAATCGCCATGCCGACCTGATAACTCATAATCTGACCCGCAAACTGCACCGAGGTGAAGATCAGCTGTGCCAACAACGACAGCATGCCCGCAATCATCAACTCCTGCACCGCAAGTATCGCATACAACACTGGATTTGCTGGCACCGGAGGGATGGTGTGAAGCACCACCGGAAGCACCACCGCCGTCACAGTAATGATCAAACCAATCTTGATCGGAGGTGGAATCGCCTGATGGCTCAACACCGGAATAAATGACATGATCATGCTGATCCGCAACAGCACCAATAATCCGGCTAGGATCTCCTGATCGGAGGGGAACGGCATCGCCACCATCGCGAATGAACTAGTTCAGCAGCGTGGGAATCAGGTCAAAATAGTGCCGGGCAAAGTCCATCATGGTTCGCACCATCCAGGGGCCTGCAACAATCATACTGACAAAAACAACGATAATCTTAGGTACAAATGTGAGTGTCACCTCTTGAATCTGGGTAACTGCCTGAAACAATGAAATCATCACGCCAACAACCAGCCCAACAATCAGCATCGGGGCAGAGATCAACAGCACCATTTTCAGTGCTTGGCTACCAAGGTGAATCACCATATCCGGAGTCATAATATCTGGATACAAGCAAGCTCAAGACCGTTTGTACATAAGCAGCAACGATTTTGTCCATACCTAAGTGCTGGTATTGCACTGAAAAGTGACGGCAGCAATCCAACAACGCAGCATTCGGCCACTCTGAACACAAGATAACTACTCAGCACCCTACCCAAAAATGGCGGTAACTGCTCAGATTGCTTCCGGTTTTCCTGATAGCAAGGCGAAAAATCGGAGTTTACTACTGTAAATGCACATTTTTCAACGCCGCTATCAGGAAAACCAAGAGTGAGCTGAGTAGTTACCAAACATAATAGGTAACTGCTCAGATTGCTTCTGGTTTTTCTGATAGCAAGGCGAAAAAGCGGAGTTTACTACTGTAAATGAGCATTTTTCAACGCCGCTATCAGGAAAACCAGAAGCAATCTGAGTAGTTACCATAATAGTGTTCTATATCGCGCACAATACAGCTCGGCACCAAATCAGCCAAGGATTGCCCTCTCCGCGCAGCTTCACGCACCAAGGTTGCCGACACTGGTGGAATCGCGGCCTCCACCACCATCACGCGCCCCGCAGACGCATTCGGTGACTGCTGCCAGCCGGATACCTCGGTGCCAAGCCACCCCTGCGGAGTAACGGGTTTGCTTCCAGCACGCGAAAACAGGCCAAGATTGCATAAGGCTTGGTGCTGGGGGTAATCCACCCAATCTACCACTCCCGCCACGGCATCTGCACCCAACAACAGCAAGGGAACTTCGCCCGGAAAGCGATCGGCAAACTGACGCAGGGTTTGAATGGTGGGGCGCGATTCCGCCAACTCCCAATCCACCACGGTGATGCGATCTTCCGCCGCGAATAGTCGCACCAACCACGATACGCGAGTAGCGCCATCGGCACAACCAGAGAGTGCGCGATGCACTGGGTACGCTGCCGGAACCACCAACAGACGATCCAAACCAAAACACTCCAGCGCCAACCGAGCCAGCGCCGCATGGCCACAATGCGGCGGATCAAAACTGCCGCCGTAAATCCCTACCCTCAATCCGCTTGCGCCTTCTCTGAGAAAATCGTAACTATTTAGCACCCGTAACTACTCAGCACCCTACCAAAAAATAGCTGTAACTGCTCAGATTGCTTCCAGTTTTCCTGATAGCAAGGCGAAAAAGCGGAGTTTACTACTGTAAATGAGCATTTTTCAACGCCGCTATCGGGAAAACTGGGAGTGAG
>JAUZRF010000077.1 GCA_030950645.1 Mariprofundales bacterium | reverse complement strand
GTAGATACAGAAAAGCATCACAGATCTTGCGACAACCACAGTCGTATCCGAGTGATCTCCTGCACCATACATCCTGATTGGCTTTTGTTTCGTGTTAAAACAGACATTCAGAAAACATTCTGGATCATAGTGGATCGTCAGTTGCATTCATGCTCTTTTTTGACGATCAGATTAGAGGTTTTACTTGTGCAGTATTTTCGACATATCAAGGAGATCAAATGACTTGCATTTCGGGCACCACAAACCGATACGAACGGATCGATTGAAAGCATGTCCGCACTGTTTGCACAGAAACAGATAGGGCGGACCAGGTATAAATTTTGACATCATATCCTCCTTCGGTTGACAGGCGTGAGAGACTCACGCCTGTATTCCGTATCATATTCGATCAGCTGTTTTCTGACTCAGCCAGCTTCCGCGTGTTGACCTCAAGCTGAACCAGTAGAAGCAGGATGACGAAACAGATGAACAAGCAAGATGGTGGTAGGGGTCAGGGCTTGTTTCGCGGATTTCCACGCGCAGTTAGATGATAAACAGCTCCTTCATATTCAATTCGTAATGGTCTTGTCATGCCGCCAAGACACTGACCCCTAAAAATAATAAAATCCGCGAAACAAGCCCTGACCCCTTAAAACGCTGGAGTGAGCTGAGTAGTTACAAAAAAAGTATACAGAAATATTCCACTATCTCTGTATACTTTTATACTAAACCATTGTAGTTATTGAGAATTAGTCAGATAACTTTACAAATAAGGCCTATAGTAAGTATCAAAACGGGATGTCGTCGTCGGCGGGGGGAGGGGTAAAATCAGGGGTGTTTGCGAAAGGGTCTTCCGCTGGCTGTGGCTGGGGGGCTGCGGCAGGTTGAGGTTGTGTGTGTTGTTGTTGTGGTGGAGCTTGTTGCCTACCGCTCTGTTGTGGATAGCTGCCTCCAGATTGATCGTTGCGTCCGCCTATCAGATCAAGTTCATTGACTGACAGGTCAATTGAAGTGCGACGATTGCCATCTTTGTCGTCATATTCACGCACCCTTAATTCACCGCTTATTGCGACTTGTGTGCCTTTGAGTAGATAGCCTGGTAGCCGTCCTTCAGCCCGCTTGCCAAAAAGGGAGCAGCGAACCCAGTTGGTTCCTTTGTTGTCACCAAAGCCATAATCGACTGCCACGGTAAAGGAGCAGATAGCCATCCCACTTTGGGTGTAACGCGTTTCTTGGTCGCGTCCTAACCGACCTGTAAAGGTATACATGTTCATCTACTTACTCCTTACTTGATTGAATTGGGAAATTCTAGGGTTGGCGGTTGTGAAATGCCAGTTGTACCTCTCCTTGAGAACGCTCCACGCGGCTCCAGCATCCATACGGGAGTTGCATGCGGCGGCTGGTGGCAAGCGAGGCCCCCAATGCGATGGCGAGCAGGGTGCGGTTGATACCAGAGTGGCCCACAATCAGCACATGGCGGCCTGCTTGCTCCTCACATAGCTGGAGCCAAAAGGTGCGCAATCTCAGGTGAAAATCGTCCATTGATTCGCCTTCCGGAGGCGTCATTCCGCGAGGGTCGTGGCGCCATTGCCGCAGCATGTCGCCATGGGTTTGGCTGATTTGTTGGATCGTTTTCCCCTCCCATGCGCCGTAGTGCAACTCCTTGAGTCGGGGCTCGATCTGCAGGGGGATGGCGCATTGTTGCGCCCACTTTTCCGCGGGTTGTCGGCAACGGCGCAGTGGCGAACAGAGGATGATCTCGACCGTATTGGCCAGCTTGCTCCATACCGCATCCATCTGTGCTTCCCCCTTGGGGGTGAGCGGATCATCGCTGTGGCCGCGGTACTTGGTGCCACCATGGAGTTCGCCATGGCGCAGGAGATCAATGGTTAGCATGGGGATTTCCTCCAACTTTGATTGCATAGTGGTTATGGTTGGCCACACCTCTACCAATAAGGAGCCTGCAATCATGGGCAGTGAGAATTTCGATATCAATGATCCCGCCAATTGTGCGGCGATGGCACATGTGCGCGCGCTGCTCGAATACATCGGTGAGGACCCAGATCGTGAGGGGTTGCAGGAGACACCGAAACGGGTGCTGGCCGCCTACGGCGAGTATTTCGCGGGCTATCGCGAGGAGCCTGAGGAGCATCTGCGCAAGACCTTCGAGGAGGTCGAGGGCTATGATGAGATGGTATTGGTTTCGGATATCGATGTGCATAGCCATTGCGAGCATCATCTGGCACCATTCTTTGGCAAGGCGCATGTCGCCTATATCCCGGATGGGCGTGTGGTTGGCCTGTCGAAGTTGGCGCGACTGGTGGAGGGCTATGCCCGGAGGCTCCAAGTGCAGGAGAAGCTCACGATGCAGATCGCAAATGCGATTGAGGAGGTGCTACAGCCTGCTGGTGTGGCGGTGATCATCCAATGCCGTCATTTTTGCATGTGCCAACGCGGGATAAAAAAGCCCAATGCGATCACCACCACCTCCAAGCTTACGGGCGCGTTTATGCGCAATGCTTCATCGCGCATGGAGCTGTTTCAGCTCATCGGCATGCATGATGTGTGATGAAAGGTTTCGTGTAACGGCTCAGCTCACTCCCGCTTTTTCGCCTTGCTATCAGAAAAACCGGAAGCGATCTGAGTAGTGACATAAAGCGTTGTGTGGCGTAGGTCGCGCTAGTTGCTACCGCTGCTAAAGATGTATTTGCTGATTAAATCTTCGATGTTGATGGCAGATTCGGTGTCGTCGAACTCATCACCCGGTTGCAGAAACTGCTCATCGGCACCTTGGCTAACCCGAACATAGCGTTCGCCGATGATACCTTTGGTGCGGATCGAGGCGATGGCATCGGTGGTTAATTGAATGCCATTGTTGATCTCTAGTGTTAGCTTGGCTTTCAAGGATTTCACTAGTGTCACGCGCTTGATGCGGCCAATCACAACCCCGGCCAGCATCACATCACCCCCATTGCGAACGCCGCCGGCATCGCCGAAGGTGGCGGTAATCTCATACCCTTTCTCGCCCAGGCCGCCAACCTTGCCTAGCTGCAATGCCAGCAGGCCAATGGCGAGAATGCCTGTCAGCATAAATGCTCCAACGATAATCTCGGTGCGACGATAATGTTGCATAAATACTCCTGCAGTTCGCGTGTTTTCGTAACTACTCAGATGGCTTCCGGTTTTCCTGATAGCAAGGCGAAAAAGCGGAGTTTACTACTGTAAATACGCATTTTTCAACGCCGCTATCAGGAAAACCGGAAGTGAGCTGAGTAGTTACTTCTTGGGTTACAAGAAGAACGAGGTAATGATATAATCAGCGATGAGAATGCTGACTGAGGCGGTGACTACAGCGCGAGTGGTGGCTTGCGCTACCCCTTCGGTGGTAGGTACCGCGCGATAACCGAGAAAGGTGCAAATGCAGCCGATCAGAAGCCCAAATACGGCGGACTTGACCCATCCGGTGAGTAGATCGTGCATCGTCACCTTGGCGATGGTCTCGCCAATATAGGCACCGGCATTGACGCCGAGTAGGTTGACACCGACCAGATAACCGGCGCCGAGTCCCACCACATCGAAGATGGCGATCAGCAGCGGTAGTGCGATCAAGGTGGCGATAATGCGCGGTAGAATCACCTGACGCACGGGGTTGACGGCCATCATCTCCAGCGCATCAAGTTGTTCGGTGACGCGCATGATTCCGATCTCGGCGGTGATGCTCGAACCAGCGCGGCCAGTCATCATCAAGGCTCCCAGTACCGGCCCTAATTCACGGATAATGGAGAGGGCGACTGCGGATCCCAGCAGCGATTCGGAGCCGAACTTGGCGAGCGTGTAGTAGCCTTGTAACGCCAGTACCATGCCGGTAAACGCGCCGGTGATGGCGATGATGATCAGCGAGCCGAAACCAATCGCATAGAGCTGTATTACCAATTGCCGCCCTAGCCATGGTGGGGTAAACAGATGACCAATGGCGCGGCTGCATAGCATGGTGCCATCGCCTATCCGCTCGGTGGTGCGAAGCAGCCCACGGCCCATGAAGCCGAATAGATTGAGTACCCCGTTCATGCGGCCACCGTTGGTCGCGGATTGAGCAGGTCATCAAGATAGTTGGTGTTGCTGCGTGAGAAGGGGATGGGTCCATCCGCGCGTCCTTCAATAAATTGCTGAATCCGCGCATCATCGCTGCCGCGAATCGAGTCGGGTGATCCTGCGGCAATCACCTCGCCCTGCCACATCAGAATGACATGGTCGGCGATGGATAATCCTGCATGCACATCATGGGTAACTACCACCGAGGTCATGCGCGTGAGCTCGGTCAGGCTCTGAATCAGGGTGGTGATGACGCCGGCAGAGATGGGGTCGAGTCCGGAGGTTGGTTCATCAAAGAAGACTACCTTAGGATCCATGGCAAGCGCACGGGCAAAGGCTGCCCGTTTGGCCATGCCTCCAGAGAGCTCGGATGGCATCAGTTGCTCGAATCCACGGAGTCCTACCTGCTCCAGCTTCATGGTAACGATGGTATGAATCACTGAGTCGGTCAGTTTGGAGTGCTCATGGAGCGGAAACGCGATGTTCTCCTCTACATTTAGCGAGTTAAGTAGTGCGGAGTATTGGAATACCATGCCCATCTTCATGCGGAGCGTAAAAAGCTGGCGGCGAGAGATTTCGGCCAAGTTGGAGCCGTCGAACCAGACGCAGCCACTGTTTGGGCGATCGAGTCCGGAGATGAGCCGCAATAGCGTGGTTTTTCCCGATCCTGAACCGCCCATGATGACGGTGGTGGCCTGCTCGGGAATAGCGATAGATACCCCGTTGAGGGCGATCATATCGCCAAAGTTGCGGCATAAGGATTCGGTGCGGATGATGGCGTCGGGTGTGGTAGTCACAGGGCGCAAACTATCGGTGAACTGAGGGAGAGGCTACTTTCCAATGCAGAAGGTGGCGAAGATGCGATCTAAAATCTGTTCGACATCACCAATGCCGAGGATCTCACCCAACGATGACCAAGCGCAGCGCCACTCCAGCGCTGCAATATCGAGCGTCTCTTCCCCAGACAGGAGTTTGTCGCCACGGATCAGATGGTCGCGCGCGCGGCTAACTGCCTGACGGTGGCGGGCGCTGGTGATGATGTAATCCTCCTCTCCACTGAAACTCCCTGTATCCAAGTGGTCGCGCAGCGCCGTACGGAGTTGATCCAACCCTTCGCCACTGCGGGCGGAAATAGCAATGAATTGCTTGGGAATGGGCAACTCGGGAGCGAGATCGCACTTGTTCATTAGATAGATATTGGCGTGGATCGGGCTATGCCAACTGGAATCGTCGGAGGCGTCGGCAACGAGTAGCACCAGATCGGCTTGTTCGGCGGCGACTTTGGCGCGGCGCATCCCCTCCTGCTCAATGGTATCGCTGCTTTCATGTAACCCCGCCGTGTCGAGCAGTCGCAGCGGTATCCCGTCTATCTCCAGATCGGCCTCAAGGATATCACGGGTGGTTCCGGCAATCGCACTGACAATCGCGCGGTCGCGGCCACACAGTGCGTTGAGCAGGGTGGATTTACCGACATTGGGCGCGCCGATGATGACGACATTGACTCCATTAAAAAGCCGCTCGCCCGTGGCCGCAGTGGCCAACGCCCGTTCCAAATCGGTGATGAGTTGCCGCACTTGGTCGCGCAACTGCGCCATGGTTCGTAGCGGGAGCTCTTCTTCGGCGAAATCGAGGCATGCCTCGACGGTGGCGACCAGATCGGTCAAACGCTCCATGCAGTCGGAGATGAAGCGGCCAAAGTGGCCGTCGAGTTGGCGCTGGGCCTGATGCGCGGCACGCAGGGTGGCGGCATCAATGGTGGCGACGACCGCCTCTGCCTGAGACAGATCCATTTTACCATGCTCAATGGCTTGGCGGGTGAAACCTCCCGGTGCTGCGGGCTCTGCCCCCAATTCCAATGCGCGATCAAGTAGTGCCCGCAGCAAGATCGGGTTGCCGTGACCTTGGAGCTCCACCACATCCTCACCGGTGTAGGAGGCTGGGGCGGAAAAATAGAGTTGGATACCGCGGTCGATTACGCCAGATGCCGCATCGCGCCAACATGCCATGGTGGCGTGTCGTGGGGTAACTCTAGCCTGCCCGCTCATGGCGCAGGCAATGAAGGCCGATTGTGGGCCGGAAAGGCGCAAAATACCAATGCCGCCGCGCCCATGTGGTGTGGCGATGGCTGCAATGGTGGTATTGGGTTTAGTGTCTATTCGTCATCCCCACATCGGTTGGTACAGCCCCGTTACACCGCTCCCATACGCTTCATGACAAAGCGTTGTTGGGTGATCGAGAGCACATTATTGACCAGCCAATAGAGCACCAAGCCTGCGGGGAAGAAGAGGAACATCACGGTGAAGATGATCGGCAGGAATTGCATCACCTTGGCCTGCATCGGATCGGGCGGCTGAGGATTGAGTCGCATCTGGATGAACATGGAGCCGCCCATCAGTACCGGTAAGATAAACCATGGGTCGTTGACCGAGAGGTCGTGAATCCAGCCCATAAATGGTGCTTGCCGCATCTCAATCGACATAAGTAACACTTTGTATAGCGAGAAAAAAACTGGTATCTGGATAATCATCGGCAGGCAGCCACTCAAGGGGTTGACCTTGTGCGTTTTGTAGAGCTTCATCATCTCTGAGCCCAGCTTTTGGCGATCATCTGCGTAACGCTTTTGCATCTTTTTCATCTCTGGCTGAATCTTCCGCATTGCAGCCATTGAGGTGTAGGATTTTTTTGATGGCCAGTAGAAGATGATCTTGATCAGTACGACCAGGAGGATGATGCAAACGCCAAAATTGGGAATATAGTGATAGAGCCAGTTCATGAAGCTGTGCATGGGCTTGGCAATAAAGGAAACGATGCCAAAGTCTACACTGCGTTCCAACCCGACACCAAAGGTTTTAAGTAGGCTGATGGATTTGGGACCAATGAACAGCTTGGTATGAAATACGGCATCCTGGCCGTCGGTGATGCCGTTAAGGATCATGCCCGCTTGGTAAGAGCGGCCATCGCCCTTATAAAAGTAGCGGTAATTCTTATGTTGGTCACCATAAATAGCGGTAAGGAAATAGCGGCTCATAATGCCAGTCCAACCGCCAACGCCAGCGTTACGCACTGAACCGTTTTCTTTATCGAGATCTTTGTACACGGGTTCTTGTAGTTTGCCACCCAGCAGCCCGATGGGACCGGCATGTTCGTAGAAGGTGTTGAGCTTTTTGTTCGGGTCGCGTTGCACCGCTTGCAGGTAGAGTTGGTTGCCCGCGCCACCCTTGATGCGATCATCAATGCTGACCTCATAGTCATTTGGCTTCAAGCTCAGGGTGCGTTGCCAGATGCGTCCGTCGGTTAGTGGTGCCTGTAGGGTGAGGTGGCCGGCGCTGTGACGGACGACCGAAAAGTCAATCGGAGCACTCTCCTGCATAATGCCGCTATTGATGTACTGCGCACTGGTGGGTGATAGGTGCAGTACATTGACCTGCGGAGCGTTCGGTGCGAGTGAGGTGCGATATTGTTTGAGCGAGGCTTGGATTAAGGTGCCTCGGCTGTTGATGGCAATATCGATCAGGTTGTTGCCCACATGGGCAATAGCCGTGGCTTCCTGTTTGAGGCCAGCATTTTGAATGGTACTTGAGGCGAGCGGTGCCGCTGCCACAGTTGTTGCCTTCGCAGTTGTCGCTGTGGCGGTGGCGGTAGCACCTTCGTCTTTCAGTGTTGGTGGGGCGACGCCGTTTTGGTGGGGGGTGATGGCAGCGTGTTGGCTGGCATTCGTTGGGTTGCTGCCGGCCTTAGCTGCAGTTTTTTGTTCGGGGTTGAGCATTTGCCAACCGAGTAAAACTACTAGAGATAGGGCAAATGCCAACATCATATTGCGCTGTTCCACGGGATTAAAACTCCTTAGCGATGGTCGCAGCGGGCGAGTGTCGCCGTGCGATGGGATGAATGGTGATCGGAGGGCTGGGGTTGCGGCACCCAATCCACTCCGCCTGCCGACCAAGGGTGGCAACGCAGCAGGCGGCGCAGTGCGAGCCAGCCACCTCGCACCGCACCGTGATTGCGAATGGCATCGCCGGCATAGTGTGAACAGGTGGGGTAAAATCGGCAACGAGGGCCAATGAGCGGCGAAATGCCGTAACGATAAACCGCGATGAGTACCAACAATAGGCGCGCCGGCAGTGACGGTGGCGTGGGCGGAGTGTGTGGGTTCATGGTTGGATCTGCTTGAGTAGTGCGTCGAGGGCGCCGTTGGCTAGCTGTAGTGCTGCGTTGCGCTCGAATGGGTGGCCGCCAGCCCGTGGCATGATCAGTAGGTCAATATCGCGGGTGTGGATGGGGTGCTGCCGGAAGGCTGCTCGGAGGGCGCGTTTGAGACGATTGCGTTGCACCGCATTGCCATACTTGCGCGATACGGCCATACCCAAGCGGGCATGGGGGAGATGGTTACGGCGGTAAACTAAGCGTAGGCCAGCGTGACTCATCCTTTTTCCGCGACGCAGACCATCGAAATCCGTCTTACTACGGAGACGATGTGTGGGTGGAAACCGGTTGCTCAGGCAGTGAGCCGCTTGCGACCTTTGGCACGCCGACGGTTGATGATAGCGCGCCCGCCTCGGGTGGCCATGCGGGCACGGAATCCGTGATTGCGCGCACGACGAATACGGCTGGGCTTATAGGTGAAACTCATAGCAAACTCCTGTTATAAAAAGGGTGGCGCACCCTAGGTAGCTCATGCTTCATGTCAAACAAATACGGGGTTTTCAGCTGTTGATGGCGGGTAACTACTCAGCATCCATTGAAAACATCCCGTAACTGCTCAGATCGCTTCCGGTTTTTCTGATTAGCAAGGCGAAAAAGCGGAGTTTACTACTGTAAATGAGCATTTTTCAACGCCGCTATCAAAAAAACAGAAATAATCTGAGCAGTTACCGCCATTTTCTGGTAGGAGGCTGAGTAGTTACTGCGGCGAAGAAGATTATAATATTCAGTATGGTATACAGCTTAGTCTTGACTCGCTATGGTTCACTTAATATTATAATTCGAACATTATTCGATTCCGATTGGAGCTGAGATGCAGAGGCTTGAAAAGTACGCGTTGAGAAAAAATAAGCGCATAGGACATTTGATTCGGTTCCTCTTGGCCGTCGCACTTAGCGCTTGTGCCGTCGGGCCAGATTTTCATCCGTCGCCATCTCCCACCGTGATGCGATACTCCAATGAGCATCTTAGCGATAACAGCGCCACTGCGGCCGAGCAACCTAAGCCAATACCGAGCGACACGATTCCTGCCCAGTGGTGGCATCTGTTTGCATCGAAGGCATTGGATCAACTGGTACGCCAAGGGTTGGCACACAGCCCAACATTAACCGCAGCCCAAGCGCGGCTGGAGGCAACGCGCGAAACCCTGAATGCCAATACTGGCGCACTCTATAGCCCTGCACTGGATGGTTCGTTGAACAGCAATCGGAGGAAGGTGATTGGTGCCACTTTTGGTAGATCTGGTGGTAGCAGTATCTATACGGTGCACACCGCAGCGGTCAGTGTGAGTTATGCGCTTGATCTGTTTGGTGGCGGTCGCCGCTGGCTGGAGTATGGGCAGGCACAGGTCGATTATGATGCCCTAGAGCTGCAGGCTGCCCGAGTTACCTTGAGCGCCAATATTGTCACCACTGCCATTGCCGCGGCCTCGCTGCGGGCGCAGATCAAGGCGCTGCAACAGATCATTGCTGCCGAAGCCGAACAGTTAACGGTGACTGAAAAGCAGTTCGAGATTGGGGTGATTGCCAAGGCTGATCTGTTAAGCCAGCGCGCCGCATTAGCCCAAACCCGAACTCGGATGCCAGCATTGCAAAAAACATTGGCGCAGACTCGGCATCGGCTGGCTACCCTGATAGGAGTCCTGCCCGGCGCAGTAAAATTACCAGAATTTCATTTAGATGCGATGACATTGCCTCATGCGTTGCCACTCACCCTTCCCTCCGCATTAACCCGCCAACGCCCTGATGTGCAGGCTGCCGATGCGCTGCTGCATGAGGCCAGTGCGCAGGTGGGCGTTGCCACCGCTAACCTTTACCCTCAGCTTAACCTTTCCGCTAGCTATGGCAGCTCAGCCATCAGACTGGCCGACCTGTTTAGTGCTGGCAGCACCGTATGGGGGGTGGGTGCTGGGTTGGTGCAGCCGTTGTTTCATGGCGGTGAACTGCGGGCGAAGAGGCGCGCTGCCGTTGCCCGCTACCAAGAGGCTGCGGCACAGTATCGCACTAGTGTGTTGACCGCATTTCGCGAGGTGGCCGACGCATTGTTGGCGTTGGAGATGGATGGTGAAAATCTGGCGTTGCAGCAACGGGCCGAGCAGTTGACGGCACAAACGCTGGATTTGGTGCATCAACAACATCGCCAAGGGGCAGTCAGCCTACTGACGCTGCTTGATGCCCAACGGCAGTATCAACAAACGCGAATCGGCCTGATTCAAGCGCGCGCAGCACTCTACAGCGACAGCGCTGCCCTGATGGTAGCACTCGGTGGTGGGTGGTGGAACCAGACTACCCCAGACGCAGCTAACGCCAACGCAATCCATCACCAAATGGTAACTACTCAGCACCCTACCAGAAAATGACTGTAACTGCTCAGATTGCTTCCGGTTTTCCTGATAGCAAGGCGAAAAAGCGGAGTTTACTACTGTAAATGAGCATTTTTCAACGCCGCTATCGGAAAAACCGGAAGTGAGCTGAGTAGTTACCACCAAATTAGCAAAAACACGACCACTGTGGAGATAAAACGATGAGAATATCGATGACAAAACGGATGATCATCATGCTGCTACTGGTGGGGATGGTCTTTGCCGCGATCATCGGTTATCAGATGTTTTCGGCTCGGATGATGAAGAAG
>JAUZRF010000076.1 GCA_030950645.1 Mariprofundales bacterium | reverse complement strand
TGCCTGAATTATGGCGGGCGCCAAGAGATCGTTTCTGGGGTTCGTCACGCCTTGCATTGGGCATTGGCGCAAGCGGATCCAGAGGCCGCAGTGGCTGGGATGGGAGTGGATGCGTTTGCCGAATTCCTTGGCCGAGAGCAGGTGAAACCGGTGGATCTGATTATTCGTACTGGTGGTGAGCGCCGGATCTCCAATTTTCATCTCTGGGACAGTGCCTATGCTGAGCTCTATTTCTCTCCTACCTATTGGCCCGATTATAGCCGTGAAGATTTGCAGGCGGCGCTGGATGATTTCGCCAATCGCCAGCGGCGTTTCGGCATGACTGGGGAGCAGGTGCATGATTTGAGCAGTGAGGATGTGACGGAGTGATGCTCTTGCGTAAACGCCATCCCTGTGCTGATGGACGAACTTCTTACGATGAGATTAACGCGTGAGTCGTGAGTTGGGTCTGCGCATTGTGACAGCTTTGGTGTTGTTTGTGGCAGTGGTGTTGTGGCTGTTTCGCGCACCAGACCCGTGGTTTCAGCTCATTCTTGGTCTGTTTGCTATCGCAGCCACGACGGAATTGTTGACCTTGGTGAAGTTATTCCCGCTGCGGTGGTTTGGGTTGGTGGCGGCATCTGTCTGGGCCTTTGTTTTGGTTGGAGGCTCGCCAATGGTTGCCTTGCTGATGTTGTGGTTGGTGTGGGGGGCGTTGGTGTTACTATTTGCGCGCCAGGAGTTGTTGGTGGCACAGTTTCACGCGTTGGCTGCGGCTAGTGTGATGATGGTCTGGTTGTTGTTTTTTGTGTGGATGGTGCTGCAACTGCACCATCACTTTGATGGCACACTGTTTTTGGCGGGTGCATGTCTGGCGGTGTGGGCATCGGATATTGCCGCCTATTTTGCGGGTCGTGCTTGGGGTCGGCGTAAACTGGCGCCGGCGGTGAGCCCTGGGAAAAGCATTGAAGGCTTTCAGGCTGGAGTGTTGGCGGGAACCTTGGTTGGCGCGGCATTTTGGCATGCGACCATTGGCCTTGGCCTGCTCTATGCCGTGGCTATTGGTGTGGTGGTCACGGTGGCTGGCGTGGCGGGAGATTTGATGGAGTCGGCGCTTAAACGGAGTGTGGGAGCCAAAGATAGTGGCATCATGCTGCCTGGTCATGGCGGCCTGCTTGATCGTATTGATGCGCTACTGCCATCGATCCCTTTGGCTGGGATGATTTGGCTGAAACTGGTATCATGAAGGTTTTTTATCTCAGAGAATGCCGTGCTTTTTTTTATGTGAAGGTTGAGTGGGGAATCATGCGATGAAATTAACCATTCTTGGCGCGACGGGCTCCATTGGTGCCAGCACGATTGATCTCATGCTGCGTCACCGGGAGCGTTTTTCCTGTTACGCATTGGTGGGGCATCGCAATGTGGCGCGGATGGCGGAGTTGGCGGCGCTAGTGGAGCCAGAGTTGGTGATTATGACCGATGCTGAGGCGGCAGAGCAGTTGCACCGTCAGGGGTTGGCCTGCCCTGTCGAATCGGGGATGGAGGCGGCGATTGCCGCAGCGACGGCCGATCGTGTTGAGATGGTGATGGCTGCGATGGTGGGATCGGTTGGAATTCCTGCAGCGCTGGCGGCAGTGCAGGCGGGGAAACGGGTTGGGTTGGCCAATAAGGAGTGTTTGGTTACTGCGGGTCGCCTGTTTGTCGAGGCGGCCAAAGCGTCTGGAGCGGAGATCGTGCCTGTCGATTCGGAACATGCCGCAGTGTGGCAGGCAATGGCGGGCCATGATGCCGATTCGGTCACTAAAATTGTGCTCACTGCATCGGGGGGGCCGTTTCGTGATCGCGATCCATCGACGCTGCGCGAGGTTACTCCTGAGCAGGCGGTGGCGCACCCGAACTGGGAGATGGGCGCCAAGATTAGCATCGATTCGGCGACCATGATGAACAAGGCGCTTGAGTTGATTGAGGCGCGTTGGCTGTTTGATGTGCCGGCGGATCGGCTTTCGGCGATTATTCATCCGCAGAGTATCATCCATGCCATGGTGCATTACCGCGATGGCTCGGTGATGGCGCATCTTGGTCTGCCGGATATGCGTTGTCCGATCAGCTACGCCCTGCAGCAACATCCACGGCTGGAGTCGGGGGTTGGCATGCTCGATTTGGCATCGATTGGAACGCTGCAGTTTGAGGAGGTGGATGAGGTACGGTTTCCGGCGATGCGGCTGGTGCGTGATGTGCTGGCAGGTGGCGATAGCTTGGCGATCGCACTCAATGGAGCCAATGAGGTGGCCAATGCAGCGTTTCGTCAGCGGCGGATTCGGTTTACCGATATCGTGCCGCTGGTTGAAGCGGTGGTGGCAGAGACCCCAAGTGAAGATGTCGCCGATTTTAATGCGGTGCAAGCGGTAGATGCCTCCGCCCGCAGTTTAGCCGAAGCGATGGTAATGAGGACTATATATTGATACATACCCTGCTTTTTTTCTTGCTCGCGATCGCATTGTTGGTCACGGTACATGAATACGGCCACTTTATCACAGCGCGCAAGCTGGGGATCAAGGTGGAGAAGTTTTCGATTGGTTTTGGTCCTGCACTCTACTCTTGGCGCGGTCGTGACGGTGAGGTGGAGTATGTGATTGCGGCCATCCCTTTGGGTGGTTATGTTAAGATGTTGGGAGAAAATCCCGCTGAACAGGGGGAGGAGGCTAAGTTGGAGCTGTCTCCAGCTGAGCGTGCCCGCGCCTTTGATGCCCAGCCGGTGTGGAAACGCGCGGCAGTGGCGGTGGCTGGGCCGATGTTTAATTTTCTCTTCGCCATCGTTATCTACATGGTGATTGGCTGGTTGGGTCAGCAGGTGCTGCCGGCACAGATTGGCGTGGTGCAGCCGCACAGTGTGGCGCAGCACGCGGGGTTGATGGTGGGGGATCGCGTGGTGCAGGTCGATGGTCGGGCGATTCACTCATGGCATGGGTTGGAATTGCTGCTGAAAGAGAAGGTTGGTGCGGCTACGACCTTTACTGTGCAGCGGGGGGGCACGGAACAGTCCTTTAAGCTGTTTTTGCCGCAAGGAAAACAGGATGCGCTGTTGATCAATGTGGCAAACCAGGTGGTAGGCATTGGTCTGGCGGTTCAAGTGATGATTGATGGCGTATTGCCGGGCAAACCTGCAGCGATGGCGGGGCTGCGCCAGGGGGATCAGGTGTTGGCCGTTGGTGGGCTGCCGGTGCGGGATCTGCACACCTTGGTCGATGCGATTCATCGTGCCGGAACCAACCCGGTGCAATTGGCGCTACTGCGCGCAGGCAAGCGGGTTGAGGTGTCGGTAAATCCGAGCTTGGGTACGGATGGCGTGGCACGGATTGGGGTGCGTCTTATGCTGCAAAGTGAGGCTAAACCGGAGCGGTATCGCATGGGTTTTATGGCGGGGGTTGGCTACGGATTTCAGCAAACTTGGGATGTGACGGTGCTGACTTGGCAGGTGTTTACCAAGATGGTGTCGGCAGTGATTTCACCCGATAATCTGGGTGGTCCGATTGCGATTGCGCAGATGGCAGGCAAGAGTGCGACGCTGGGTTTGGTGCCGTTCCTTGCTTTTCTAGCGTTGATTTCGGTGAATCTCGGGGTGCTGAATTTGTTGCCGATTCCGGTGCTTGATGGGGGACAGTTGCTCTACCTGATTGCGGAAAAGTTGCGTGGACGGGCGCTGCCAGTGGTGGTGCTGGAGAAGGTGCAGATGGTGGGGGTGGTGCTGATTGGCGCTCTGATGCTGTTCGCTTTTTATAACGATATCGCGCGCTGGTTGCGAGGATGATGACGGAGATACTTAAGGGTACTGGGTTGTTTATGATATGTCGTTGGATGATTGGATTGTTGCTCTGTATGTTGCCGCTAGCTAGCGCGTGGGCAGCGACTGTCGTGCCCGTGGTTTCCAGTATTGCGGTGCAGGGAAACCGTTTTGTGGATACGGCTGCGGTAATGGCGGATATTCATAGCCAAGTAGGAAAGCCTTTGGATCGCCGTCAAATCAGTCGCGATGTGCGCAAGCTGTTTGCCAGTGGGATGTTTCGTGACCTATCGGTAGAGGGGGTTCGGAGCGCAGACAAGGTGAAGCTGATCTACCATGTGGTAGAAAATCCGGTCATTGGCAAGATCACCTTTGAAGGCAATGATGCGGTTGATAACAAAGTGCTTAAACGCATTATTAAGCTTAAGGCTGGCCATGTCTTTAGTCCAGAATCGCTTCAGCGGGAGCGGATGAACCTGCGTCATCAGTACCTTAAGAAGGGACATTATCAAGTGGTGATTACTTTCAAACAGAATAAAAACAGTGATGGCAGTATCGATCTTGTGATCCATATTGTGGAGGGACCGGTGACGCGTATTCGTCGGATTCGCTTTATTGGTAACGACGCCTTTGATATTGAGATCCTGCGTGGTGTGCTGGCTTCCCGTGAATCGACCCTGATGGGCTGGTTCTCGGATCGGGATGTGTTCAGCCGTAAGCGGTCGGGCGCGGATGGTCAGATGCTGATGCAGTATTATTTGAACCATGGCTACCTTGATGCCAAAGTGGAATCGACTATTTTGTCGATTACTGAGGATAAACGCGCATTTTATCTAACTTTTAATCTACATGAGGGGATTCAGTATCGGGTTTCTAAGGTGATTTTGCAGGGAGATTTGGTGCCATCCAAAGCGGCATTGGAGAAGAAGGTTGCACTGGCTAAGGGTGCGATCTATTCGCTTAAGAATCTGCGTACCACCATTGATGATATTACGGAGAGGGTCGGGGATGAGGGCTATGCCTTTGCGACGGTGACGCCAATGTTTAAGCGCAATCCTGAGGCGAAAACCGTGGCGATCACGCTGGATATTGAGAAGGGTAAAAAGGTCTATGTTGAGCGGATTGATATTTCTGGCAACGACGACACCGATGATGCCGTGGTTCGGCGTGAGATGCGCCAGGGTGAGGGTGCGCGTTACTCGGCGAGTCGTGTTAAGCGCAGCAAAAAGAGGCTGAATCGATTGGGGCTGTTTAAGGATGTGAAGGTGACCATGCCGCGTGGCAGTGCGCCGGATAAGGTTAAGATGAATGTAAAAGTGACGGAAAAGAAAACCGGAAAGTTCACCTTTGGTGTTGGCTATTCACAGTTGGAGAAGGTTTTTTTAACCACCTCCTTGCAGCAGCAAAATTTCCTTGGCAAAGGGATCAATACCAATGTGAGTGCGACGATCGGTGCTCGCACCCAGAATTACAATATTGGCGTGACCGATCCATTTTTCATGGGGCATGAGGTTAGCGCTACCGTAAACACCTTTAAGACCCAGACCAAGCTCGCCAGTATTACCCAGTATAAGCAAAATGATATTGGTGGTGGTGTCAGTTTTGGTTTTCCGCTTTCGGAGCAGGTGTCGTATTCGCTGGGCTATAGCTTTAGTCAGACCAATCTAAGTGATGTTCCGACCACCTCATCGATTATTTTGCGGGCGCAGCAGGGTAAGCATACCCAAGGCGAGATTACCCAATCAATCGCGTATGATAGTCGTGACCGTACCCTTGCTGCCCATACTGGGCAGATTGATTCCGTAGGCTTTGGCATGGCGGGACTGGGTGGAAATCGGCGTTTCATGGAGTTTTCAGCCTCCCATCACAGCTATTTAGCATTGGGTGATAAGTTTACCTTTAGCCCGCAGCTGGAGGGACGGTATATCGCAGGTTATGGTGGTCGTCCGGTACCGTTGGAGCGGCGCTACTCTATGGGAGGGATGGGGAGTTTGCGTGGCTTTGACAGCTACGGTGTGTCAATACGGGATCCCAAGACTGGTGATCCTGTGGGCGGAAATGGGATGGTGCGCGGAGCGCTCGACCTCTTTTTCCCCTTGCCCGGGGTGCGCACGGATGGCTTTCGCGGTGTGATCTTCTATGAGATGGGTACGGTTTGGGGGCATGTGAACTCGACTTTTGGTGGCATCCCTCTCAGTATTAGCCAGCCTTTTGCTGTCGCCAATCTACGCTCATCGACGGGTTTTGGCATTGAGTGGCTCTCTCCGGTGGGTCCGGTGGCGTTGATCTGGGGCAAGGCATTGCGCAAGAAGCCGGGGGATCTTACCCGTAGCTTCGAGTTTGCCCTCGGTGCGAATTTTTAGAACGGTAGTGATTTTTTTTACGGTATGAGAAGCGAGGAGTATTTATGAAGAAATCAATTTTGGCGGCGGTAGTGGCAATGGCTGCAGGCGTCTTTTCTATGACGGCAGCAGCAGCGGAGCTCAAAGTCGCCTATGTCGATGTCAAAAGCGCAGTAGAGAATACCCAAGGCTATCAGCATGGCATCAAAGGGTTGGAGGCGCTGAAAAGAAAGAAAGAGAAGGCATTGGCGCGACTTCGCTTGCGTATTGAGAAGGGACAAAAGGATTTGTTGGGTCAGTCGATGGCGATGTCCCAAGAGCGTTTGTCCTCCAAACGGGGCGATTTGAAAGAGATGCGCAAGAATTTTGCGCGTGAGCAGCAGGATGCACAGGAAGAGTTGATCAATAAGAAAAACAAGCTAGACCAACGAATTCTGATGCGATTTACGAAGGTGGTGCGCGCCTATGGGAAAGCTGCGCATTTTGATATGATTTTACCTAAATCCTCAACGATCTATTTTGCGCCATCCCATGATGTGACGGCGGCAATCACCAAACGCCTGGATGCAGCAAAGACTACTAAGTAGCCAGTAACTACTCAGCACCCTACTAAAAAATGGTTGTAACTGCTCAGATTGCTTCTGATTTTCCTGATAGCGGCGTTGAAAAATGCTCATTTACAGTAGTAAACTCCGCTTTTTCGCCTTGCTATCAGGAAAATCAGGAGTGAGCTGAGTAGTTACAGTAGCCGATTCATAACGCCGCCCATATTGGCTAGCCAATGACTCTGGCGGATCTGCTGGGTATTATCGGGGGCGATCTCCAGCAAGGTGTTGATATTTCGATGAATTTTGTCGGATGTAACACCTTGGAGCAGGCCGTTGGTGATGAGGTCTCCTTTCTTGCTAATCGCAAATATCGGCGCCAACTTGCCCATACCCAAGCGGGATTGGTGTTGGTGGCGGATGATCTGGATGCGGCGGAATCGGATGCCCCCCTGCTTCGGGTGGCCGACCCCTATTTGGCATTTGCAAAACTCCAGCGCCATTTTCACCCCCAGACGCAAGCGACGGGTCAGCGTCACCCCTCGGCAGTGATAGCTGCCTCGGCATGCTTAGCGGATGATGTAGATGTGGACGCGCGCTGCGTGATTGGTGCGAATGTGTCGATTGGTGCTGGGAGCCGCATTGGTGCGGGTTGTATTATTGAGCAAGGTGTTACCATTGGCGCGCATTGTCTGCTCCATGCGGGAGTGATCGTCGCGCACCACTGTGTGTTGGCTGATGCGGTGGCACTACAGGCGGGCGCTGTGATTGGGTCGGATGGCTTTGGCTACGCATGGGACGGCTGTGACCATATCAAGATTCCGCAGGTTGGTCGGGTGGTGCTGGAGCGTGGTGTTGAGGTTGGTGCGAACAGTTGCATTGATCGTGGCGTGTTGGGCGATACCGTGGTTGGTGCCGGCAGTAAGATCGATAATCTAGTGCAAATTGGCCACAATGTGACGATCGGTCAGCGCGTGATTGTGGTGAGCCAAGTTGGGATATCCGGCTCTACTTCGATTGGGAATGGGTGTCAGATTGGTGGTCAGGCAGGTATCGCTGGCCATCTCAAGATTGGTGATGGGGCTCGTGTTGCAGCCAAGAGCGGGGTGATTGGCAACCTCGAGGCAGGGAAGACCTATGCCGGCTATCCAGCCATTCCCCACCGCTTATGGCTGCGCATTCATGCCCTGCTCAAGAAATTGCCGAAAACTGTGAAGGAGTCTTAAATGTCTGGATTGGATATTGATGCCATTATGCGGCATTTGCCACACCGTTATCCCCTTTTACTGGTGGATCGGGTGTTGGACTTTGAAAAGGGCGAATCGATTCGTGCGCTCAAGAATGTGAGCGTGAACGAGCCCCAATTTACCGGCCATTTTCCGCAAACCCCGATTATGCCCGGGGTGCTGATTATCGAGGCGATGGCACAGGCTGGCGGGATTTTGGCGTTTATGTCTGCACCGAAGGATCAGGAATATCTAGTCTATTTCACCGGTATTGATCAAGCGCGTTTTCGACGCCCAGTTCGACCCGGGGATCAGCTGATCTTCACCCTATCGAAATTGCAGCGGCGCGGGAATATGTGGAAGTTTAAGGGTGAGGCGCGTGTTGATGGAGAGTTGGCCTGTTCAGCCACATTGATGGCCACCTTAATGCCCCAAGGTGATGGATAATAGCTAACGGTGATGGAATCTCGTGGAGTAAATATTCACCAGAATGCGCAGGTCGACCCTGGTGCCAAGCTCGGCGTTGGGGTAACGGTCGGCCCTTTTTGTGTCGTAGGGAGTGGGGTGGTGCTGGGTGATGGCTGTGAATTGGCCTCGCATGTAGTACTGGATGGTAACCTGACGGTGGGGGCGCGCAACCGATTTTTCCCCTTCTCCTCTGCCGGGCTGGAGCCGCAAGATTTGAAGTACCATGGCGAGGAGTCCTCAGTAGTCATTGGTGATGACAATACCATTCGTGAGCATACCACTATTCATGCTGGCACGGAGGGCGGGGGGATGATTACTAGGATCGGGAACGGCAATCTGCTGATGGCATACACCCATGTTGCGCATGATTGCCAGCTAGGAGACCATATTGTGTTGGCCAATGGCGCCACATTGGCGGGTCATGTCACGATTGAGGATGATGCCATTATTGGCGGCTTAACCGCGATTCATCAGTTTTTGCGCATTGGGCGCCTAGCTATGATCGGCGGCATGAGCGGCATCGTCAAGGATGTGCCACCCTTCACCATGATTGCGGGTGGGTATCGCCCTGGTCTCGCCGGGTTGAATTTGGTGGGGATGCGACGCCATGGCTTTGATAAAGATCGTGTCTCCTGCATGAAAAGAGTGTATCGCGCGCTGTTTCAACGCGATAGCAGCCAAGAGGAGCGACTGCATGAGGCAACCACCCAGGCCGAGAACGATGCGGATGCCGCCTATCTGATCGATTTTATAACGACGGCCAAGCGTGGAGTAACCCAGCCCCGCGGCGAGGATTGAACTCGCCAGCACCGTTGCCGCCATTGGGGCTGGTTGCTGGGCATGGCACTTTTCCATTGGAGTTGGCGGCGAAGCTCGCTACTCGATTTCGCCTTGAAATCGTGGCTGTCCGCACTGAGGCCTCAGCGGAGATTGAACACTATTCCCCCAAGGTGACCTGGCTTCAGGTCGGGCGAGTTCAGGCGATGATCGACACCTTCAAACGGGCAGGTGTGCGCGAGGTAATCATGGCAGGAAAGGTGCAAAAACTCCATCTGTTTCGCAATTTTTTGCCGGATATCCCGACCATGCGCACCTTGGCAGCCCTGCCTGATCGCCGCGATGACACCTTGATGAATGGGGTGGCCGGCATGTTGGCTGACCATGGCATTACCATGATCTCTCAGCTGAAGTATGCGGCAGAGATGCTGGCATCTGCCGGTCATTTGATGGGGCCTACTCCCAACGCACGCCAGCAGAAGGATGTCGCATTTGGTTGCCAGCATGCCAAAGGGATTGCCGCTCTGGATATTGGCCAAACCGTGGTGGTGCAGCAGCAGGCGGTGCTGGCGGTGGAGGCGATTGAGGGCACCGATGCGGCGATTGTGCGTGGTGGGGCGCTGGGCAGTGGTCTGGCAACGGTGGCGAAGGTGGCCAAGCCGAATCAAGACTTGCGCTTTGATGTGCCGGCTTTTGGGGCCGATACCCTGATGACGATGCGGCGCAACGGGTGCGATTGCTTGGCGGTCGAGGCTGGACTGACCTTGATGTTGCAGCGCGATCGACTGGCAACACTGGCCGAGGAGTACGGTATTACGGTGGTGGGTGTCGACCTCACCTGAGTCGGTGCGCATCCCTCGTATTTTGATTAGTGCGGGTGAGGCCTCTGGCGATATGCATGCTGCGGCGGTGGTTGGTGCGCTGTTGGCCAATTCCACGAAAACTCCCGCCAATGCGGTGGCCAAAAGCGAGGTGGTCGGTATCGCCGGCCCTGCGATGCGTGCTGCTGGCTGTGCGCCATGGGTGGATATGGCTGCGCTCGGCGTGATGGGTCTGACCGATGTAGTGCGCAGCTTGCCGCGCATTCTTGCCGTGGAGCGCACGCTGCTTGCTCGGGTGGAGGTGGAGCCGCCTGTCGTGGCTATTCTGGTTGATTTTTCCAGTTTTCACATGCGGTTAGGGCGCAAGTTGCGCGCGCAAGGTATTCCGGTATTGCACTACATAGCACCCAAATTGTGGGCGTGGGGTGCGTGGCGTACGCGCAAGCTGGCAGCATCGCAAGATCGGTTGGCTTCGATCCTTCCGTTTGAATCGCGCTGGTTCACGCAGCACGGGATCAAGGCGGAGTATGTAGGCAATCCAGTCGCTTGCCGGAGTCACTTAGGTTGGAGCCGTGATGCGCTGTGTCAGCGTGCTGGGCTGGAGACAAATCGCCGGATTTTGGCGGTTCTACCGGGTTCGCGTACGGGAGAGCTCACACGCCATGTGGCGCTACTGGCCGAGGTGGTGCAGCGCTTGCGACAACAGGATGATCATCTGCAAGTGGTGGTGCCGCAGGCGCCTGGTGTGGATGCGGAACGGTTGCAGCCGTTGCGGGAGGTTGGGGCGGTGATGGTAGATCGCATGGCAGAAGGGTTCGCACTACGGGTGGATGCGGCGGTAGCGGTTTCCGGCACGGCAACCCTAGAGCTGGCGTTGTGGCAGACCCCGACGGTGCTGGTATACCGCTCCAGCTGGCTCACGATGTGGTTGGGACGGAAGTTGGTACATCTCCGCTGTGTGGGATTGGCTAATATTCTATTGGATGATACCGAGGTGATGCCAGAGCTAATTCAAGAGCAGGCGACGCCGGAGCGCATTGTGGCGGAGCTGATGCCCCTGCTTTCTGGTGGGGAGGCAGCTCGGAGACAGCGGACGCAGTTTGCGCACCTGGCGGAGATGATGGGAAGCCAAGACCCCGCAATGGCGGTGGCGGAGATGTGCTGGAAAATGGTCGTGCCTGCGTAAACCAACGCTTTATTGTAACT
>JAUZRF010000075.1 GCA_030950645.1 Mariprofundales bacterium | reverse complement strand
CCCTGTTCTCACTGATCGACGGTAATGTCGAGTATTTTAAGAAAGCAGGACGCACCAGTGTACGGGTAGTGACTGGGCAGTAATTTAAGCAACTGCTGGTAACTACTCAGGTCACTCTCGGTTTTCCCGATAGCGGCGTTGAAAAATGCTCATTTACAGTAGTAAACTCCGCTTTTTCGCCTTGCCATCAGCAAAACCGGAAGCGACCTGAGCAGTTACACCCCATCGTTTGATCAAGGGCTGCCATTGTGTAGCCCTTTTTCGTTGCAGGGTGTTTGTTTTTGTGTGTAGACGAGGCGGAGCGGGATGCTTGGATGGCCTTTTGCAGCGCAATCCTAGCCTACGCAGTGCATTTTTAGCTGTTCACGATTGGTGTGCGGCGATTCTAAGGGGTGATTGACCATGACAGCGGAACTCGACGATCTCAAACGCGATATGCGCTCAGCGCAACTGGTGGAGTGGATTGTCACCAACAAACAAACCCTTGCCGCCGTAGTTGCGGTGGTAGTCATTGCGCTGTTGGCATCCTCCTTGTGGGTGGCGCGTTCTAAGGCTCAGCGCGAGGCAGCGGCGACAATTTATTATCAAGCGACAGCGGTTTCTGACCCCCTCAAGCGCAAGGCATTGCTTGAGACGGTGGTGCATGATTACTCCCGTACCGGGTATGCTCCGCTGTCCCTGTTTCAACTGGTCTCCCTTGATAGCGACAAGGCCCCTGAGTACCTCAAGGAGCTGCTTGATAGCTCTGCTCCACGGGAATTGAAGTGGCAGGCGCGCCTTGATCTGGCTGAACACTTGATTGCTAGTGGCAATCAAGCCAAGGCGGAGGCTTATCTTAAGGCAGATGTCGGGCAGGAGTATGCCCAGCTGCGCTGGTATTTGCGGGCACAGATCGCAACGGATGATGCGGGCAGGCGTGAGGCGTTGCAGAAAGCGCTGGATGCCAGCTCGAATGATGCGGATCTGAAGAAGAGGATTCAACGCACATTGGCAGCACTGTCCGTGGCAGGATAATGGTGATGCGGCATACGCTATTGGCTAGCGCGACTGCGGCCTTGGTGATGCTTGGTGGTTGTGCGTGGATGCCATGGATGGGAGCGGATCCATCGCAGCCCGCCGCAGCGGCAACACCAGTCGGCGGACAGCGGATGCCGCATATTGTGTGGAGCGGAAATCTTGATTATACGCCGCTTGGCTCGGTGCCAGGGGTGAGTCAGCCGGCGTTGATTCAACTGCATGGCAGCGGTCCATTGGCCGCACAAGCCGCACTGGCAGCAGGTAGCGGTGATCACTACCTGCGCATTCTGTCGCTGGCATCAGGGAGTGAGCTGCGCCGTGTTGCTCTGGATGAGGCGGTGGACTCGGGCGCGCTGCAACTCGCCAACGGGTTGGTTGTCGTTGGTGATATTGTTGGGGATTTGTATGGAATTGATCCGGATGCTGGCGTGATTCGTTGGCGGATGCGGCTCTCCTCCTACCTGCTTGGCCGCCCCGTGGCGATTGGGAAGGATCTGCTGGTGCAAACCATGGATAATCGCATCTATCGTATTAGTGCCGCAGGCAAGAAGCAGTGGAGCTTTGATGGCTATGCGGCGGGGATATCGATGCATGCCAGCCCCTCCCCGCTGGTGACCGGCGGGCGCGTATTGGTGGTGCTTTTAAGCGGTGATGTGGTCGCACTTGATGGCAAGAGTGGGGATCTATTGTGGCGCAAACAGCTGCTGTTGAGTGCCAGAGCCACCGTGCTAAGCGAACTGAAGACGCCAATTGCCGACCCTCTGTTGGTGAAGGATCTCCATTATGGTGTTGACCATATTGTTCCCGCACTTTTGGTGTCGCTGTACCAAGGCGAACTGCACTTGTTGCAGGCTGTCAGTGGTGAAAAGCGCGGGGTGCGTAAACTCTCATTGCGTGCTAGCCCGCTGCTTGATGGAGGCACCTTGTTTTTAGCAGCAGCCGATGGCTCGTTGCGGGCGATCGATATCCGCCATGGTGAGACCTTGTGGAAGCGGTCGCTTGGTAGCCATGAGCTGACTGGAATTGTGATGTTGCAGCATCAGCTGTGGGTTACGGATGCGCAGGGGGTGGTTTATCACATTTCGCGCGATGGGCAGCATCAGCAACAGATTGCGTTACCCGGAGAGATTAACCGTGCGCCGGTCGTTACGCCGCTGGGGGTGGTGGTTCGCACTAGCCTTGGTGGCATTTACCTCATAAACTAGGGTTTATAGCCTCTCATGCTTCCTGTTGTCGCCATTGTTGGCCGCCCCAATGTTGGTAAATCCACCCTGTTTAATCGCCTGATGGGGCAACGCAAGGCGATTGTTGGGGATCGCCCCGGGGTGACGGTTGATCGTCTTGAACAGAGCTGTCAGCTCACGCCATCGTGCCGCATGCTGTTGGTGGATACTGGGGGTATTGGCGAGGGCGAGCACCATCTTGAGCACCGCCAGGGTAGTCGCCCTGAGCAGCAGGTTTCGATGCAGTTGGCCATTGAATCTCAAGTAACTGCCGCCCTTGAGGTGGCCGACTTGGTGCTATTTGTGGTGGAAGGGAGTGCCGGGGTGTGTGCGGCGGATCATGATATCGCCAACCGTTTGCGACAGAGCAAGCACCGATTGATGGTGTTGGTCAATAAAGCTGAGCGTTTAGGTAGTGAGATGGAGTTTCACGCCTTGGGTCTCGGTGAGCCTCAAGCGGTCTCTGCCATGCATGGCAATGGTATCAATGCGCTCAAGCGTCGCATTGAGGCGGAGCTGGTGGCGCTGCAACAAGCGAACGCACCGTTGACGGAAAACGATCACCTACGAGGCCATCCGCTGGCATCGGTTGCCGTGATTGGTCGCCCCAATGTCGGAAAATCGACCCTGATTAATCGCTGGCTGCGTGAGGATCGCATGGTGGTTAGTCCGATGGCGGGCACTACCCGCGATGCGGTTGATCACGATCTGGTGTGGGAGGATGGCTTTATCCGTTTGGTTGATACCGCAGGTCAACGCAAAGCCGGGCGGATTAAAGATGTCATTGAGTTTGTGGCACGGGTGAAGGCGGAGCAAGCGTGCGAACGGGCGGATGTCGCCGTGTTGTTGCTCGATGGCGCTGAGACCATCGTTGAGCAGGATATGCGTTTGATGCAGATGGCGTATGATAAGGGGTGCGCCCTGATTGTGGCGGTCAATAAGGTGGATCTGCTCGACAAGGAGGAGTGGAAACATTTTGCCGATCGGCTCGATTTCAGGATGCGTAGCCAGCATGCGATTCCGCGCTGTCGCATCAGTGCTGAGGCCAACGAGGGCTGCCGTAAACTCCTGCGCCAGGCGGTGGTTGCGGCGGAGTATAACCGTTTTCAAGCGGGAACAGGCGAGCTTAACCGCTGGTTGGAGCGTACTCAGCAACAGCAACATGCGCCGAGTGATCGCGGCACGGTGGTGCGCATCAAGTATATCACCCAAGTGTCCACCCGACCTCCGACGCTCAAGCTTTTTTGTAATCGGCCGGACACGGTCAAAGAGAGTTATCGCCGTTTTCTTGAGCAGAGTTTTCGTGACACCTTTCACCTGCCGGGCGTGCCAGTCCGCCTGATTCTCACCGCCAGCGATAACCCCTACAGCCAGCGTAAACGCCAATACCAACGCTAGTTGGCTGAAACAGCATGGATTTCTATAGGCGAAAAGATGTGTCAGAGGTAACTACTCAGATTGCTTCTGGTTTTCCTGATAGCAAGGCGGAAAAGCGGAGTTTACTACTGTAAATGCGCATTTTTCAACGCCGCTATCAGAAAAACCGGAAGTGAGCTGAGTAGTTACTGTCAGACTGGAGAATATCTATCCTATCTTTCCCCGCTGCCTAAATGCATTGCTTTGAGGAGACGCGCCAAGTTGCCTGTAGTGCGGCTACTATGTACCAATTGGTGGTCGATATTCCCAGTTATCCGCAGTTTTTGCCCTGGGTAGCGGAAGCGACTATTCTCGAAACGACCCCGGACACGATTACCGCCCGTTTGGTCGCGGAGCTGGCTGGTATGCGCTACCCTTTTTGTACGATTGACCGCATTATGCCCAATAAATTGGTCGAGATCAGGCTTGGTGAAGGCCCATTCAAATTTCTTGAGAGTGTTTGGAGCTTTGATGCCATCGATGATGGGCATTGTAGGGTGCATTTTTCCATCGAGTTTGCTTTTAAAAATATGATGATGGATATGATTGCAGCACCACTATTTTCTGCTGCTTGTCGCACGATGGTTCAGGCATTTGAGCAGCGCGCGATTGCCGTTGGGGGTCGTGGGTGAAGGTGAGTGTGGTTTATGCGTTGCCGCATGAGCAGCTTCGGATCGCCTTGGATGTGGCGGATGGGACGACAGTGGAGGGTGCGATTCAGCACAGTGGTGTGCTGGATAGGTTTCAAGAGATTGATTTAGTTGTGAATAAGGTTGGTGTTTATGCCAAGCTGGTTCCCCTTGACCAGCCACTGCGTGATGGTGATCGGGTGGAGATCTACCGGCCATTACAACGGCGGCGCGATGCTCGGGCGGTGGAGGAGAAGAAAGCGCGCATTCGCGCGCGAAAAGAGGGGCGGGAAGGGTAGGTCGCGGCAGATTTTTCCTCTTCAGTGCTAGCCGATAAGATACGGGGGAGGATTCTCATCGGCTAGCGCCGAAATCGGGGAAACTGTTGCGTAGAACACGCGGTTTAGGCGACGGCGGTTTTGCGTTGGCGACGAAAGCCGTCTAGCGAGACAACCTCTTGATGGCGTTTCTGTTTTTCGATATACATTGCTTGGTCTGCTTGCTCGAGCAGATCCTTTTCGCAGTGGTCTGCATCGTAAAATTGCACGCCCATGCTGGCAGAAATCGGAATATCATGCCCCATCCAAGAGGTCTGGGACTGGTTGAGCTTTTGCTCCAGTAATTGGGCGCGATTGGAGGCCTGTTCACGATTTGCATTCACTAGCAGTACGACGAATTCATCGCCGCCGAGGCGTGCCACATAGTCGGTGCCACGGACGCTTCCTTCCATAATGTTGGCAACCTTGGAGAGCACTGCATCGCCAGCGGCATGGCCATAATGATCGTTAATTGGTTTGAAGTGGTCGAGGTCGATGTAGATGATCGCACCGGACTCACCGTGACGCCGGGCGCGTTCCAGCACATGTTGCAGCTCATGGTCAAAGCCGCGCCGATTGAGGATGCCGGTTAATTGGTCGTAGGTTGCGATGCGACTGAGGTGGTTGATGTGGTCAGCCTGCTCCCGCAACAGTTGCTGTAGCGAGGCTGCTGCCTCCAGCGCTTGGGCGACCATTTTTTGTTGCGGAAAATTATGGGGCAGTGCATCCGCTAGCTGCAAAATTTGATTGAATAGTTGCTGATCGGGTTTGTTTACCATGGTCAAAACTTCGTTGTTCATCTAGCGCTCCTTGGGAAGAAAAGGTTTGCCTTGGTGAAAGCAGATCTTGTGCCAAAGTGCTCATAATTGTCGTTTCTGTTAAAATATCCAGTAATAACAGCCTATTATTCTATAGCATTCTGTTATTCTCACGACCGTTTTTGCCGACAAACAACTGACGGTTTTGACAGATGTTCCACATCAAGGGCAAAGAGTTCCCAGTTGTGACGCTGGCTGATCTGGGGCAGCGCAGAGGATCTCTTCGAAGTAAGGGATGATTTTTCTGTTGGCTGGAGGGAGCTCTTCGGGTCGCAGATGGTTCGGGTTCGCCCAGCGCCAGGCTGATTCGCAATGCAAGGGGGCATGGTTATGGTATTGGGCATGAAATAGGGTGAAGTGGAGTGATCGATCAGGGTAATCGTATTTCCACTGCAGGGAGCAGTGCCAGCCGTTTGCGATGATGCCGGTCTCCTCTGCCAGTTCACGCTTAGCGCAATGGATTGCATCCTCGCCGGGCTCTTGTTTGCCTCCGGGGAGTGACCAGAAGCCGCCGCAATGCGCGCTCGGTTGGCGCTGCAAGAGCAAGATTTCTCTCTTTTTGTTGCTCAGGAATACTAGCGAAATGGCGCGGGGTGTGGGGCTAATCTAGCGCACCACCGCAGCTTGATCCTTGGCCCGCAGTACAGCCGAAGCAGTGATCCATTACTCGAATGGGGGCGTTTTCGATAGTGTTGATATCTAGGTGAGAGAGATGGAGGTTGCGTCCCTCACCAACCTCTTCAATTAGCCCGCTAGGGAGTTTAAGCATCTGATTAAAATCGCAATCATAAACCATACCTTGCCAATCAATGCTGATGGTATTGCGGCACATTACCGTCTCTAGGTTGCTGGCTTGATAGGTGTTGGTAAGCTGGTGCATGTACGCATCAAAACTCCCTGTGGAGAGCAGCGTGCTGCCAAAGCGTTGGATCGGCATATTGGTGATGGTGAATAGTTGGTTGAATTTGATGCCGTAGCGTTGGCATAGTTGTTCCTTATAAGCCAGCTCAAGCTGTTGTTGGTTGGGAGGTAGGTTGGTTCCTTGTGGGTTGTAGACCAAGTTAAGCGTCAGCCCCGATCCCTCGATGCCGTAGCCGATTTCGTTAAGTTGTTGGAGCACGCGAATGCTGGTGGCAAAGACACCGTTACCGCGCTGGTGGTCGACATTCTCCTGCAAATAGCAGGGTAGTGAGGCGACAATCTCCACCTGGTGCTCGGCAAGGAATGCGGCGGTCTGATCTTGCCCCTCCTCTTCGAGTACGGTGAGGTTGCAGCGGTCGATCACCTTAATGCCCATCGCGTGCGCCTGTTGTACTAGGTGTTGGAATTGTGGATGCAGTTCTGGCGCACCGCCGGTGAGATCGAGGGTCTCTACTTGGCTGGCACGCAGAAAGTTGATCACCACCGCAATATTCTCTGGACTCATCATCTCGGTGCGGAGTGGGCTGGCGGCGACATGGCAGTGGGTGCAGCTTAAATTGCAGCGATAGCCGAGATTGATCTGCATGGTGGTCAACGCCTTGCGGCGAATGGCGGGGAAGCCGATCTGGTTGAGATGGGGCAGGGTATCAAGCAAGGAAAATCTCCGATGGGTGGTCGCGGCGCATTACGGCGTGTTGGTAACTACTCAGATCACTCCCAGTTTTTCCGATAGCGGCGTTGAAAAATCGGAAGCAATCTGAGCAGTTACATATATTGTATTGGCGGCTTGGTCGATGGAGCGGCGTTATCCTTTCAGCCACCACCCCGTCGGGATGCAATACCGCGATCGGCTAGGAGGGTAATCACCTGTTCACAGTGGTTGCCTTGGATCTCGATGGTGCCGTTTTTGACTGCGCCACCGGTACCTAATGTGCTTTTGATCTGTCTGCTCAGTGCTTTGAGGTCGTGCACTTTGGCGTTGATTCCCAACACTACCGTGACCTCTTTTCCGCCGCGACCCTTTTTCTCACGCCGCACCAATACCCCGCCGCCGGGAACGGTGGCGATGGGGGGCTGCGGTTTTGTTTTTGTGCGCGGTGGAAGGCCATGTTCGGTGGAGTATACCAGTTTGCGATCACGCATGGTGAGTTTTAGCCCCTTTTAAGATCTCCGAGTATAAGGAAAGGCTAGCACCAATATGGAATTAAGGCCAAATGCATAGTCATAACTTTTTTCTTTCTGAAATGGTAACTACTCAGCTCACTTCCGCTTTTTCGCCTTGCTATCAGAAAAACCAGAAGCAATCTGAGCAGTTACGATTTGAACATTATATTGCTGTTTGATACGGTTAGAGGCTGTGGCTATGATCGGTGATAATAAAACGGAGGTGATGCCTATGCAATCCGTCAGTGAACCCTATCCAAACCTTCTTTTGATCGATGATGATCCGGATAGCCGGATGCTGCTTGCCCATCTGTTGAAGGATGAGTGCCGCGTGCGTGAGGCGGTGGATGGTGAGGCGGGGCTGGCGTTGATACAGGCACAGATCGATGAGGGTGATGGCTGCAACATTGATCTGGTGTTGATGGATTTGGTGATGCCGGGGATTGGCGGTATTGAGGCACTCCGGCAGCTCAAGGCGCTGCCACTGTGTTCGGATATTCCGGTGATTGTTTTGAGCTCGGAGCAGCATGAAGAGGCACTGATTGAAGCCTTTGCCGCCGGAGCCCACGACTATATTACCAAGCCGGTGCGCAAGGTGAATTTGCAGGCGCGAGTGGGCGCAGCGATTCGCCTCAAGCGGGAGATGGATCTGCGCTTGCAACGGGAGCAGGAGTTGGCTGAGGCCAATGGCAAACTGAAGTTTTTGGCGCAGCACGACTCCCTGACCGGATGTGCTAATCGCCGTTATTTTGAGGATCGGCTCTCCCAAGAGTGGCTGCGGATGGCGCGCGAAGGCAAGTCGCTGGCGCTGGTTATGGTCGATATTGATGACTTTAAGGCCTACAATGACCATTTTGGTCACCAAGAGGGCGATATTTGCCTCTATTTTATTGCTAAGGTGATTCAGTCGATTACCCGACGACCAGCGGATCTGGCAGTGCGTTGGGGTGGCGAAGAGTTTATGCTGCTATTGCCCGATACCGATATCCGGGCAGCGTGTATTGTTGCCGATCAGCTGCTGGTTGCGATTCGTAAGCGAGCGTTACCTCACCCTAAGGCGCGTGCCGCACCGATTGTCACGGTTAGTCTGGGGGTGGCATCCATCGTGGTTGGCGATAATTTTGTTCCGGACAATTTGGTGGCTGCTGCCGATCACGCCCTCTATCAAGCCAAGGATGGTGGCAGAAACAGGCTTTATTTCAATGCATAACCGTAACTGCTTAGATTGCTTCCTGTTTTGCTGATAGCAAGGCGGAAAATCTTAAGTTTACTACTGTAAATGCGTATTTTTCAACGCCGCTATCGGGAAAACCGGAAGTGAGCTGAGTTGTTACCATGAATGATCCGTTCGCAGGGGCGGATGTGCGATCAGAGAGCGGTATCAAGGAGAGGTAACGATGTCACTGTCTGACAATATTTTTATCGGTCGGCAGCCGATTTTTAATCGCGATAATGCGGTGGAAGCCTATGAACTGCTCTATCGGCCAGCAAAGAAGGCGCTCGACGCCTCGGGTATGATTGATGGTGAACAGGCGACCGCCAAGGTGTTGGTCAATACCCTGATGGAGTTCGGGCTGGAGCGGGTTGCGGGCAATAAACTGCTGTTCGTCAATAGCACACATGCCTTTCTTACCGGTGATGAGCCAGAGCTGTTGCCTCCTGATCAAGTGGTGTTGGAGGTTCAGGGTGGTATTGCGGTGGATTCCAAGGTTTTGACTTCGTTGTTGCACTGGAAGACGCTGGGTTTTACCATCGCACTTGACAATTTTGTCTATGCGCCACATTTGCAGTCGTTGGTTGATCTTGCTGATATTATTAAGATAAATATCTCGGTTCTACCCAATGGTATGGCGCAGGTGCGCGAGAGTCTGCGCGACTTCTCCGGCCGTCTGCTAGTAGAGAAGGTGGAGACCCAGCAGGAGCATGACGAGGCGCTTGTGCTGGGGTTTGATCTGTTTCAGGGCTATTTTTATAACAAGCCAGAGGTGTTGGGTAAAAAGGGGATCAATGCCAACAAGGCGCAGGCGATGCAGGTGGTGCAGCAAGCGATGACGGCAGTCAGTCCCGGCGAATTGGAGGAGGTGATCTCTCATGATATGGCCATTACCTACAAGCTTCTCACCTATATCAATTCGCCAGCATTTGGCCTGCGGATGGAGATTAAATCGATCAAGCATGCCTTGACGCTGTTGGGGTTGCGTAGTGTGCGCACTTGGGTCTCCATGGTGGCGCTCTCCACCGCGGCCTCTGACAAGCCCGATGAGTTAATCAAGCAGAGTATGGTGCGCGGTCGCTTTTTGGAGCAGTTGACTGAGGCTGAGGGCAAGCCGGATCTGAAAAGCGATGCCTTTGTGCTGGGCATGTTTTCTCTGTTGGAGGCGATGCTGGATCAGCCAATGGCGGCGGCGATTGCTGATTTGAGCTTGCCTGATCTGGTACGCCAGGGGTTACTCAATGGTGACTCTCCATTTGGTAAAAAGGTGCGTTTGATTGAGTTGATTGAGCGTGCGGATTGGGATGCGGTGGCATCTGTGGCGGCAGAGTTGCCGCAAGTGCGCATGCCCGCTCTCTATATCCAGGCGATTTTTTGGGCGGATGCGATCAATTTTGGTTGATCTCCGGTAACTACTCAGATCGCTTCCGGTTTTCCCGATAGCGGCGTTGAAAAATGCTCATTTACAGTAGTAAACTCCGCTTTTTCACCTTGCTATCAGAAAAACCGGAAGCGATCTGAGCCGTTACGAATATCATAAAAAATAGCGGTCTCTTTATCTTATCGTCTCTATTCAGGAGTTTGCCATGAGCGAACATATCACCTCCGTGTTGCACGAATCGCGCAGTTTCCCCCCGCCGGAAAATGCGGATGCCAATATCGTTGGCGCGGCGGGTTATCAGTCGCTGTGTGACCAATTTGCGAACGACTTTTGCGGAACTTGGGGCGAGTTGGCGCGTCAACATCTGCACTGGCAGCAGCCGTTTACGCAGGTGCTTGATGAGAGCAATGCCCCCTTCTATCGCTGGTTTGATGATGGTAAGCTCAATTTGAGCGATAATTGCCTTGATCGCCATGTGGCGGCGGGACTGGGTGCGCGCACGGCGATTGTCTGGGAGGGGGAGTCTGGCGAGGTGCGGCGCATCAACTACGCAGATCTGCTGGAGGCTGTCAGTCGTGCTGCCAATGGACTCAAGGCGCTGGGGGTAGAGTGCGGGGATCGGGTGGTGATCTATATGCCGATGATCCCTGAGGCAGCGATTGCCATGCTGGCTTGTAGTCGCATTGGTGCCACCCATTCGGTGGTGTTTGGCGCCTTTTCCGCCCACGCCTTGCGTGATCGCATTCTTGATGCGGGTGCCAACTTGGTGATTACCGCTGATGGTGGCTGGAGGCGCGGCGCGGTGCATGCGCTCAAGCCCAAGGTGGATGCAGCTTTGGCCGATGGCGGCCATGCGGTGCGTCATCTGTTGGTGGTGAAGCACGCGGGAAATGCGGTGGATTGGGATGATGGACGCGATGTGGACTGGCGGAGCCATCTGGCGGCACAATCTACCGACTGCCCACCCGAGGCGCTGCCTGCTGAACACCCACTGTTCATCCTTTACACCTCCGGCTCAACGGGCAAGCCGAAGGGGATCGTTCACTCCACCGGTGGCTACCTGCTATGGGCGCGGTTGACCATGTTGTGGAGCTTTGATTTTCATCCCGATCGCGATCTCTTCTGGTGCACTGCCGATATCGGCTGGATTACTGGTCACACCTACTCGGTCTATGGCCCGTTGGCCTGCGGCGGCACCACGATGATGTATGAGGGGGTGCCGACCTTTCCTGATCCTGGCCGTTTGTGGAAGGTCTGTGCGGACCATGGGGTGACGATCTTCTACACCGCGCCGACCGCTATTCGCGCCTTGATTAAGGCCGGTGATCAATGGCCGCAGCAGCACGATCTGACCAAGCTTCGGGTACTGGGGACGGTGGGCGAACCGATCAACCCTGAGGCGTGGATCTGGTATCGGCAGGTGATTGGTGGTGGTCGCTGTCCGGTTGTCGATACCTGGTGGCAGACGGAAACCGGTGGCCATATGATCAGTCCGCTCCCCTTTGCCTCCACCACCAAGCCGGGCTCGGCGGGTCGGCCGTTGCCGGGGATCAGCGCTCAGGTGCTGGATGCGAAGGGATATGCGTTGGGCGAAGGCGGCGGCTTGCTGGCGCTGACGAGGCCATGGCCATCGATGCTGCGCGGCATTTGGGGTGATGATGCGCGCTATGTCGATACCTACTGGCGTAAGTTTGGCGGCAAGTACTACTTTGCAGGTGATGGTGCGCGCATCGATGCAGATGGTGATTTCTGGATTATGGGTCGGGTCGATGATGTGCTCAATGTTGCGGGCCATCGTCTGGGCACCATGGAGATTGAGTCGGCGCTGGCCTCCCATCCGGCGGTGGCTGAGGCCGCAGTGGTGGGTCGCCCTGATGAGGTCAAGGGGGAGTCGATTTTCGCCTTTGTGGTGCTTAAGGGTAGCGTGGATGCCGCACTCAAACAGATCTTGCGCGATCATGTGGTGACCGAGATTGGTGCCATCGCCAGACCCGATGCGATTCGCTTTGCCAGTGCCTTGCCCAAGACCCGATCGGGCAAGATTATGCGCCGCCTGTTGCGTGATATTGCAGCGGGGAGGCGCGTCGATCAAGACACCTCTACTCTGGAAGAGGCCTCGGTGATCGAAGATTTGCAACGCGATTGCACCGAAATTTGCACCACAGAGGAGACATCAATGATTCGTACCCGCTTTGCCCCTTCGCCGACTGGCATGCTCCATATCGGAGGTGCCCGTACCGCGCTCTTTTCCTGGCTCTATGCACGCCACCACGGCGGCGAATTCGTGTTGCGCATCGAGGATACCGATCGCGAGCGCTCCACTGATACCGCAACCGCGGTGATCCTTGATGGCATGCGCTGGCTGGGGCTGGATTGGGATGGCGAGCCGGTGTTTCAACGGCAGCGCGAGCCGCAACATCGGGCGGCGGTGGAGCGGCTGTTGGATGAGGGCAAAGCGTACCGTTGCAACTGTAGCCGTGAGCGGCTGGATGCCATGCGCGCGCAGCAGCGGGCGACGGGTCAGAAGCCGTCGTACGATGGTCACTGTCGCACCGCTCCTCCCTCGGAGGATGGCGCGCCTTTTGTGGTGCGTTTTCGCTCACAGGACAGCGGTGAGACCTGGGTGCGCGATCAGGTGTTGGGCGATGTCTGCTTTGCCAATAGTGAGCTTGATGATCTGATTATTATGCGCTCGAATGGTAGTCCGACCTACAACCTAGCGGTGGTGGTGGACGATGCCGAGATGGGGATTACCTATGTGGTGCGGGGTGCGGATCACCTCAATAACACGCCACGACAGATCCAGCTCTATCAGGCGCTGGGGTTGGCGGTGCCGAAATTTGCCCATATCCCGCTGATTCATGGCCCGGATGGTGCCAAGATGTCCAAGCGCCACGGCGCGGTGGCGATTACTGATTATCGTGACTGCGGATGCCTGCCAGAGGCGATGATCAACTATCTGGCGCGCATGGGGTGGTCGCATGGCGATCAAGAGTTGTTCAGCCGTCAGGAGTTGATTGATCTGTTCGACCTGGCAGCGATTGGCAAGGCCGCAGCCCGCTTTGATCAGGCCAAGCTTGATTGGCTCAATGCCCAGCACCTTCGTCAGCTTGATGCTGTGGATTTGGCCAGGCGCGTAGCTCCGTTGCTACAGTTGGATGCGGCCATCGCGCAACCGCCGTTGGCTCAAGTGGTGGGGCTGCTGACAGAACGCTCGGGTAATTTACGACAACTGGCCGATGGTGCACGGATGTTCTACCAGCGACCGGTTGAATATCAGGAGAAGGCGGTGAAGAAGCATTGCAAGGCCGAGGTGTGGCCATTGCTACAACGCTTTGTTGCGCAGGCAGAGGCGTTGCCGCAGTGGGACGCTGCGGCGATTCATGGCCTGATTGATACCCTCTGCCAACAGGCAGAGGTGAAGATGGGGAAGTTGGCGCAGCCGATTCGCATTTTGATCTCCGGTGGCCCAGTATCGCCACCCATCGACACCACCTTGGCACTGCTGGGATGCGAGGAGGTGTTGGCGCGATTGCGATCAGGCATGCGCGCGCTAGCCAATGAGGAGGGGTAATCATGGCACTATCTAGGAATGTTTTCATCGGTCGCCAGCCGATTTTTAACCGGAATAATGAGGTGGAGGCCTATGAGCTGCTCTATCGGCCAGCTCAGCAGGCAATCGATTCATCGGGCATGATTGATGGCAACGAAGCCACCGCCAAGGTGTTGGTCAACACCCTGATGGAGTTTGGCCTAGCGCGAGTAGCGGGCAACAAGAAGCTGTTTGTGAACTGCACCTATGAATTTATTACTGGCGATTTTCTGGAGTTACTGCCTCCAGAGACCATCGTGCTTGAGGTGCTGGAGGATATTCAGCCGGATGAGAAGGTGCTGGAATCGTTGAGACGATGGAAGGCGATGGGCTTTACCATTGCGCTGGATGATTTTATCTATGCACCCCATCTGCAACCATTGATGGATCTTGCGGATCTGATTAAGGTCGATATCACCGTGCTCCCTCATAGCATGGCTGAGGAGCGCGAGCGCCTGCGGGCTTTCAAGGGGCGGTTGTTGGTGGAGAAGGTGGAGACCTTGGCGGAGCACACCGAAGCGGTCGCGCTCGGATTTGACCTGTTTCAAGGCTATTTTTACAACAAGCCGGAGACGCTGGGGCAGAAGGGGATGGATGCCAACAAGGCGCAGACGATGTTGGTGGTGCGTGAAGCGATGCAGGCTGAGAGCGCCGCTGAGCTGGAGGTGACGATTTCCCGCGATGTTTCGATTGCTTATAAACTATTGAAATACATCAACTCACCAGGGTTTGGCCTCCGGTCGGAGGTGAAGTCGATCAAGCATGCGCTGACGATGCTTGGCTTGCGCAATGTGCGCAGCTGGACCTCGATCGTCGCGATGTCCTCAGTGGCCTCGGACAAGCCCGATGAGTTGATTAAACAGAGTTTGGTGCGCGGTCGATTCTTAGAGCTATTGGCTGAGGCAGAGGGGCATCCCGAGTTAAAGAATGATTACTTTGTGCTCGGAATGTTCTCACTGTTGGAGGCGATGCTGGATATGTCGATGGCAGATGCGATTGCAGATTTGAGTCTGCCCGCACTGGTGCGACAAGGCTTATTGGATCGTCATAGCCCGCTTGGCGAGCGGATTCAACTGCTTGATGCAATGGAACAGGGGGTATGGGAGCGGATTGAAGAGATGGTCGAGCGTAGCGGCAGCATGAATCTGCCTTCGATGTACACTCAGGCAATCTTTTGGGCGGATGAGCTGAATATTTAATGAACCACAGGTAACTACTCAGCTCACTCCCGGTTTTCCTGGTAGCGGCGTTGAAAAATGCTCATTTACAGTAGTAAACTCCGCTTTTTCGCCTTGCTATCAGAAAAACCGGAAGCAATCTGAGCAGTTATGGGGCGTTTTCACGGGAGGCGGGGTGAATGTGGATCTTGACAATATCCCCTATGGTTACCATGTTTCGCCGCCCTGCTCAGAATGGGCAGCTTGATTTGATAGGAGTGAATGAGAGGAATTATGGCAAACCATGCATCTGCGCTAAAACGCGCGCGTCAGTCAGAAAAAATTCGTGCCCGCAATCGTGTACAGCGCTCAACCATGCGTAGCGCGATTAAGCAGGTACAGCGCGCGGTGGATGCAGGTGATCCCTCGGTTGCGAATGTCGCATTGAAAGCGGCGGTAAAATTGATCGACGGCGCTGGTAGCAAGCATCTGATTCATAGTAATCAGGCATCGCGTCGAGTTTCTCGCCTCAATGCCTCAGTCAAGGCAATATCTGCTGCATAGTATATTTTTTGATGGCTGCCGCAGTAGAGGTGTATAAATCGTTGAAGTTTTGTAACTGCTCAGATCACTTCTGATTTTTCTGATAGCAAGGCGAAAAAGCGGAGTTTACTACTGTAAATGAGTATTTTTCAACGCCGCTGTCGGGAAAACCGGAAGTGAGCTGAGTAGTTACGAAGTTTTGTTGTAAAGGCTCGCCGTTGGTGAGCCTTTATGCGTTTGGGGCGGTGGGATGATGCAGGAGATCACGCGCTGCGGGGTGGCTGAGATGTTGCCGCAGTGGGATGCAGATGCCCATAAGCAGACATTGGGGCATCTGTGGATTTTCGGCGGATCGGTGGGGTACAGTGGCGCGCCAACTTTGGCTGCGATGGGTGCACAGTCGATGCGTGTGGGATTGGTGAGCTTGGCGGTTCCCGCGTCGATTTATCCTCTGGTGGCCAGCGCATCGCTTGAGGTGATGGTGCATCCGCAACAGCAGGCGTCATGGCAGGGTGCGGATGCGGTAGTGGCCGGGCCTGGTTGGGGCCGCAATCAGCAGCTGTGTTTGGCGCAGCTGTTGGAGATTTCACAGCCGTTACTGTTGGATGCGGATGCCCTCAATATGGTGGCGGATAGTGCTGGGCTGCGATCGCAATTGCGTGCTCGATCGGCGGTAACGCTCGTCACGCCGCATGCTGGCGAGGCGGCAAGGCTGTTGGATTGTGATGCCGGAGAGGTGCAGTGTGATCGTCGCCGCGCACTGGATTGCTTGGTGGAGCGCTTTGCTTGTCATGTGTTGCTGAAGGGCGCCGGAAGCTTGGTTGGCGCACCCAATGGCGCGCGTTGGTACTCGCCTTTTGGTAGCAATCGGTTGGCAACCGCAGGTAGTGGCGATGTGTTGGCTGGTGTGGCAGGAGCCTTGTTGGCTCAGGGCGTGGCCGCAGAAAACGCCTTGGTGGCGGCGGTAGCCCTGCATGGCTTGGCGGGGGAGAAAACGGGCTGGTATCGTGCAGGAGCGTTGCCAGACCTCATTTTCGGGTTGGCTGAAGCAATGCGCATGGGTGATGAAAGTGGGTAATGCGATCTGATCATGCTCTCTATGGAATCAATTTTTACATTGTTTATTCGCATGTTATGACTTATTCGTGCTTGAGTTCGATCCCCGTTACTGGGCTGGGGCTGGCCGTGGTTTGACCTTGATTGCAAAGATGGCTGGAATGCTGCACTATGAAGAATAGATTTTGTTTCGCTTTTTTGCTTTTTACCCTGCTGGCGGGATGCAGCAATATGCCCAAGCTTTTTTGGAGTGTCGACGAAGGTAAGGGTACGCCATCCACTGCCCATGGCATGACGCAGGTGCCGTCGCGAGCACCATTGGTAGTGCCACCGGAGCTGCAGGGCAAGGTGGATGTGCCAATGCCGAAGCAAGTTGCGCCAAAGATGGCGAACGATGCTGAGTCGAAGGCTGTTGCAGCGAATAGGAAGCGGTTGGTGGCGGGTAAAGCTGTGGCATTGGATGCGCGCGTCTATTCCGTGGATGCGGCGCCACTATTCTCTGCCGTAGTGGACGCGATGACTGCGCTCAATATCCCTGTGGATAGTGTCGACTCCCCCTCTGGCACGGTGACGAGTGATTGGATTCGTAGAGATTCCGCAAGTGCGACGGCCTATGTGCCAATCCTTTCTAGTATGTTTGGCGCCAGTCTGGCACAGGCTAAGCGGCATCGTTTTGTGGTGCGGGTGTTGCGTCAACAGGTGGGCGATGTCGAGCAATCACGCTTGGAGGTGCGAACCCTGTCCCAGTCATTTATCAATCGCCATTGGGTGGATCAGCCGGTTGTTCGCAAGTTTAGTAATGAACTCTTCTCTGCGGTGGAGGAACGCATTAGTAGCCAGCCAGGTGTGGAAAAGCCCCATCAATAACGCATGAAATTTCCGATGTTGACTTCCGATACGACGGGATTGATTGGGATCGATCTCGGAACATCGTCGCTTAAGCTGGTAGAGCTGGCGAAGTCAGCAGATGGCTTTGAGGTGGTGGCGCATGCTCAGGTGCCCATGCCGCGTGATTGCCTGGTTGAAAATGAGGTGGTGGATAGCATCTTGTTTGCGGATGCCTTAACGGCGCTGATGGAGGCTGCCCAGCCGACATCGAATCAGGCAGCAATCGCAATTGCCGGTAGTGCATTGTTTAATATGACGATTTCACTTCCTTATGCCGAGGAGTTTGACCTTGAACTAACCATTCATGAAGTGGCGGCTGAGTATATTCCCTTTGCGATTGAGGATGTATACCTCGACTTCTTTATTCAGGGACCCCGAGAGGATGATCCGGACACCATGGATGTGGTGCTGGTGGCATGTCGGCGAGAGGTGGTAGATGATCTGCAATTGGCTCTGTTGGATGCAGGGTTGGATCTCGCCTTGGTGGATGGTGCGCTGTTTGCTTTGGCCAACACCCTGGAACTGGCGCCGAAAGAGGATGCCAGCGCTGAAGATGACTCTGTCCGCGATGAGGATGGGGCACCCGTGGAGGTTCTGATTAACATTGGTGCACAGATGATGAATGTGAATATTATGCGTGAAGGGCGCTCGTGGTTGGTTCGCGATTATTTTTTTGGTGGCGAACGCCTGACCAATTTGATGCAAGAGGAGCTTCATATTGGCTTTGCCAAAGCGGAAGCTGCAAAGTTGCACGGGCAGATCTCTGATGATGTGCGCACACAATTCTTGGATGAGTTAGCGTCTGAGGTTATGCGTGCGATCGATATATACGCCACAGACCATGGCGATTGGCCAGTGAGTTGTGTCATCCTGACGGGTGGAGTGGCATTGTTGCCAGGTTTGGTGGAGGCGATGCAGGATCGCCTAGGGGTGGAGCAGGTATCGTTATGGGATGTTGGCGAGCATCTGCATTTTGTAGGTTGTGAGCGATTTGTGTCTGGTGCGCAGATGACGATGGCCACCGGACTGGCACTGCGGGCATTTGATGGTTGATCGGCGTGGAGTGATGCGGATGGCAGGGAGCTCAGCATGATTCGGGTAAATCTACTGCCCTACCGTGCGCAGCGTTGGCGGGTGGCGTTGTTGAAGCATCTGGTGGTGTTTGTTGGTGTGCTGTTGGTGGTGGTGGTGGTGATTATCGGAGTGCATGTGGTGACCAGCGCGCATCTTGATGGCTTGACCGAAACGCAGAGCTCTCTGGTGGCTGAAAATCGCCGATTACGCAAGAAAATCGGCCAAATTCGCAATATTGATAAATTACGCGCAGATGTTGAGGGGAAACTGGCGGTGGTGGACAAGCTGCAGGTGGGGCGGTTTCGCTCATTGGCAGTGCTGTTAGCTCTCGCGGAGGCGATTCCTGAGAATGTCTGGCTGAACAGCCTTCAAGATGCTGGAACCAAGATTAAGGTGACGGGTTATGGCGAGAGTAACAATGCCGTGGCGGGATTCATGCGTGCCTTGGATCGCTCCCCGAGGTTTTCTCATGTGCAGCTTGGGGTGATTAAGCGCGGTCGTATTGGTAAAACAACGGTGCGTAATTTCAGTCTGAGTATGGATGAGGTTGTGGTTACGCCCGACCCAGTGAAGATCAAAAAACATCGGCGGCGTCGGTAATGAAGCTGGATCAGATCAATCTCGCACTACTTGATCCGTTGCGTCCCATTTTGCCTGCACCCATGTGGCAGAAGGTGTTGGGATTGGTCGTGCTCTGCATTGTGCTTCCACTTGGCGGTTATGGTGGATTGGTGTGGCAAGGGATGTTGGATGAAATGGATACGGTGCAACAGGCAATTAGGCTGCAGCGGGTAGTTTTGGTGAAAAACCGTAAGTTGGCGGCGGATCTGCCCCGCAAGAAAAAAGAGTATGCCAAGTTGCAGCAGCAGTTGCGGGTAGCCTTGAATTTGTTGCCGAAAAAAGCGGAAATTCCTGACCTGTTGGAGAGTGTCTCTTGGGCGGGAAGGGATGCGGGACTGGAATTCTCTGCCTTTAAGCCGATGGGTGAGCGTAAGCAGGGGATTTATGCTGAGGTTCCTGTGAGCTTGAGTATGGCTGGAAGCTACAAGCAGATGGTGGAATTTATCCGGCAAGT
The DNA here is from genome assembly GCA_030950645.1 of Mariprofundales bacterium. Classification (GTDB taxonomy): domain Bacteria; phylum Pseudomonadota; class Zetaproteobacteria; order Mariprofundales; family J009; genus JAUZRF01. The sequence goes on along the minus strand of JAUZRF010000075.1, from coordinate 2,870 downwards.
GGGCGAGCTGCCACGCATCGTCAATGTGAATGCGTTATCTATTCGGGGTCAAGGTGATAAATTGCGTATTCAGGGTAGGGCCACAACCTACCGTTTCCTTGAGCCGGCTAAGAAACCAAGTCGCAAGCCAAAACGGTAGCAAGGTATGCTGACAAATAAGGTAACTGCTCAGATTGCTTCCGGTTTTTCTGATAGCAAGGCGGAAAAACGGAGTTTACTACTGTAAATGCGTATTTTCAACGCCGCTATCGGGAAAACCGGGAGTGAGCTGAGTTGTTACCAAATAAGGAGAGACCGCAGATGAACAACACTCTTACGCGTGTTCAGTTGTTGATGCTGGTAGGGGTTGCGCTGCTATTGTCGATGCCCGTTCGTGGTAACGCCGCATCATTAACTGGCTTGACGATAACCACGGATGCATCGGGAGACCTGTTAACCGTACAGACAGATGCGGCATTGCCCTATCAGGTGTTTGATCTTAGTGGGCCGCCGCGGTTGGTGTTGAACTTTCCTGCGACGAGCGTTGGCAAGTTTTCGCTTCCTGCGCCGGGGCGCATGATTCAAGCGGTGCGCGTGCGTCAGAAAAATGGTGCCGCCGAGGTCGAAGTGACCATGGCGCGTGCGACCAAATATGTGATCAAAGAGCAGGGCAAGCTGTTGAAGATTCGTTTCCCCGCACCAGTGGTGGCGGCGCACACGAGCGTGGTGAGTCAGATTGATGACCTATCGGTGGTGGATCATGACAGTGTGACTGAATTGCATCTGCTCGGAAGTGATCTGAACCTGCCGGTTGTCAGCCATATTGTGAACCATGGTCTGACGATGACGGTGGATATGCCAAAAGCACACTCGAATCTGACCAAGGAGCATTTCTCCTTTCCCTCCCGCTTTGTGCGCTCGGCTACGATTGGCAATAGTGGTGGCGGTGTTCGGTTGGTACTCAATTTGTTGAAACCAAACCCCAATTATCAGATCCATGCCACCAGTGGTGAGTTGGTGCTGCGTTTTGCCAATCGGTTGGTGGCGAAGTCGGAGGCAGTAGTAACACCACTGGTTGAACGGATTGCGTTTCATCCTGAGGATCGTGTCTCCCATATTTTGTTGACGATGGGAACCGATAGTCCGATTGTCGATATTCAACAGCGTGATCATGTCATCAAGTTGACGCTTGCAGGATTGCGCCTGAAAAAAGGTCTTGAACGCACGATGGATGTGAGTGAATTCCCTGGTGATGTGCAGCAGATTGATGCCTTTCAGGATGGGAATAAAGTGCGGGTGAATATTCGTCTGCGCGACAAGGCGAAGGTGAGCGTCTCCACCTTTCAACGGGGCAAGGTGTTGTCGGTCAATATCGAACCGGAAGCGGTGACGATCGCCCGTGCTGGGCTATCGGGAGATAACCGGTTCTTTTATACTGGAGATAAAGTTACCTTTGATTTCACAGGCATTGATGTGGTCAACGCGCTTCGCTTGATTGCAAAAATGAGTAACCTTAATATTATCATGTCGGATGGCGTTAGTGGCAAGCTGACCATGCGCTTGATCGATGTGCCATGGGATCAGGCGTTGGATTTGATTCTCACGGCCAAGGGTCTGGGGCAGGAGAAGGTGGGCAATGTGTTGCGCATTGCACCTATCGCCACGCTGCGAACCGAGTATAAAACCCGATTGGCGCTGCAAAAGGGATCGCAGGCATTGGAGCCTTTGGTGACGGAGTTCATTACGCTGAACTACACCAAGGTGGCGTCGATCAAGGCGATGATTGCCAGTGCGGCGGCCAATGCAACCAAGGTTGCAGCTACAGCGGGAGGAGCGGGTGCGGCGCCAGCGGCTAAGGCGGCAAGTGCGGGAATTTTGTCCTCTCGCGGCTCGATTTTGACAGACAATCGCACCAATACGCTGATTATCAAGGATACCCAGGCCTCGATTGATAATGTGAAACGGCTGATTGCGGCGATTGACCAACCGGTGAGGCAGGTGCTGATTACCGCGCGGGTGGTGGATGCCACCGATACTTTTAGTCGGGATGTTGGCATTCAATGGGGTGGAACCTATAAAGGGACCTCGCAAAGTAATTTTCCTGGAGCTGTGACCGTCAATGGGCGAGCTAACACTACCGGTGGATTGATTGATTTGGGTGCAGGCGTTGGCCCGGTTGCTGGAGGGGGTGCTATTGGCTTAGCCTTGGGCACCTTGAATGGTGTGGTAAATCTTGATTTGGCGTTATCGGCTGCGGAGTTGAATGGATCGGTGAAGGTGGTTTCCAATCCGCGGATCATTACCACTAATCTGAAGCCGGCATCGATTACTCAGGGTACCAATATTGCGGTGGTAACCCCTGGGACTACCACCAATCCCGCGACCACGACCTATGTTCCAGCTATGTTGAGTTTAACGGTAACACCTCAGATTACATCGAAAAACACGGTGTTAATGGCGTTGGAGATTCATAAGGACTCTCCGGTTAGTCCGACCAGTAAAGATATCTCCACCAAAACTGTGACCACCAATGTGAATGTAAAGAGTGGTGAGACCGTGGTGATTGGCGGCATCTATGAGCGTGCAAAAACCAATAGCAAGAAGGGTGTGCCCGGGCTGTCATCGATACCCATTCTTGGCTGGCTATTTCAGAGGAATACCAAATCGGATAACCGTGCCGAGCTGTTGATCTTTATTACTCCGCAAATCCTGCCAAATACGGTGACAGGGGGGGATGGCTGAGTTCGCATCTTGATGCGTGGTGCTTCCCTATGCGGCGCGCTAATGCGGCTGGCTGCAGCTAAGTCGATAGATAAACGGCCAGAAGCAGGCTTCGCGGACGAAGAATGCGGAGCGGCCGTGATGTCGTACCAGCAGGCCGCCGGAGATGG
>JAUZRF010000074.1 GCA_030950645.1 Mariprofundales bacterium | reverse complement strand
GAACTCTCTGGATTGGACTTCATTCATCGAACCGAGAACATCGTTTTGATCGGTTCGTCTGGCGTCGGTAAATCTGGACTTGCCATCGGCCTGTTGCGCCAGGCGCTACTGGGTGACTACCGTGGCCGCTTTTATAATGCTCAAGACCTGATGTATGAACTCTATGCCTCACTGGCCGATGCCAGCTCGCCTCGCTTGCTAAAAAAAACTAGCCGCATACGATCTACTCGTCATCGATGAGCTCGGCTACCTCACACTCAAACCCGAACAAGCCAACGCATTCTTCAAACTCATGGAGCAACGCTACGGCCGTAAATCAACCATCATCACAACGAACCTGGATTATCCGGAATGGTATGATCTGTTCCATCGCAAGCCACTCGTCGATGCTCTGCTCAACAGGCTGCAACACCACTGCATCACCATTCGTATCGACGGACAATCTCTTCGAGCACCAGCAAAACCCGAATAATCTGATCGGCAGCTATCGCTGCCGAAAACCTGCGGCATCAAACACCATGAAATTCAACTCGCCTTCTTGAAGGTGATGGTCGTCATGGTCACCCAAACTCGAAATATCCGCTTCACCCACAATCTCCCACATTTTACAGAAGTTTCCGCGATACTACTGCGCAATCAGTGGCTCAGTTTTCATGAGCATAAGTGGGTCAATTTTGGTGAGCGCCCAAGATCCGTGCTGTGGATGAACCCAATGCGCGCAAGATTCATCGTCAGGCCATGCCTCGCACCGGCGGATTGGCGATGGCCGCAGCCTTATTCATGACCTTTTTTGCCTTTTTCCAATTTGAAACAACCGTATTGGCTTTTGTGGTTGGTTTAGCCATTGTGGTCGCCACTGGGCTGGCTGATGATATCTGGCAACTACGCCCATGGATGAAGTTTCTTGGCGAGGTTGTGGCGGCGACCTGCTTTGTCACCTTAAGTCACGCCGCAGTGCACGATTTTGGTAATCTTCTAGGCACCGGCCCACTCAATTCAGGCAGTCTGGCCATTCCCATCACCGTGTTTTGCATGGTCGGCGTGATGAATGCACTCAACCTCTCCGACGGCCTTGATGGATTAGCGGGAGGACTTTCGCTCATTGCCAGCCTGTTTCTCGCCCTCTTTGCGTTGATGACCGCCCATTGGGTCTGCCTGGCGATTGCGGTTGCCTTGCTGGGCTCCCTGTTAGGGTTTCTCTATTTCAACTCGCATCCTGCCAAGGTGTTTATGGGCGATACTGGAAGCCTTTTACTGGGATTTTCGCTTTCGGCACTGGCTATTTTGCTGGTGCAAGATGGTCATGGCGAAGCCCGCGTGCCGCCTATTAGTGTAGCGCTGATTCTTGCTTTGCCCATTTTGGACACCTTGATGGTCATGGCACGCCGCGTCTATTATGGGTTCAGCCCATTTTTACCGGACAAAACCCACATTCACCATCGCCTACTTAACTTGCGGTTCCCCCAATACGCTGTGGTACCGATTTTGTATAGTACCATGGCACTGTTTGGCTTGCTGGCGCTCATCATGCACGCGCGTCCAGAGTGGCAGCAGATGATCGCGGGGCTCTTGTTGACGACCTTCATCTACGGAACCGTCATCTACCTGCAGCATTCGGGGTGGAAATGGCATGCGCGCCCGGTGCGTTGGCTCAAGCGCGCCTACAGAAACAGATTTTATCGCCAAATGACCGCTCTGGCGGGCAAAAGTGTGCCGATTGTGTCACGCATTATTCCGTTTGCCATGGCATTGCCTCTTCTCTTTTTACCACCACTACCCGTTCCGTTTGCATGGCTGGGCTTGGCTGTATGCTTGGTGACAGCAGTTCTGTTTCCGTGGCGATCATCCAGCGACCGATTGGGACTAAGCCACGGCGCAATTTACCTGTCTGTTTTTACGCTGCTCAGCCTGTACCAGATGTTCGGACCACCATGGATGCACAGCTATTTTGCATGGTTCTCATCAATACTGGCAGTTTGGGTTGTCTTTAAACTCATTTTTAAGCGCCATCTACGGGTATTTCTTACATCAGGCATTGAGCTGCTCATCATCATCCTTTCGTGGTTCGTTCCGATATTTCTCGGTCAAGCCGCCCATGCATCACCAGCGCAGCAACAGACGATCTCCGTAGTTTGTCTGGAAGCAATTCCGATGCTGCTAGCTATGAAGATCATCATTCGCAAACAGCCCCGTAGAAACGCCGTGTTTGCGGGAAGTGTAATAGGTATATTACTGTTGATTTCGACTTGGAATGCAATACTACCAACATAATACCTTCACAGATTTCAGACTATGCCTATCACCTAAATCCCCTTCGCCAGGGAAACCGTGTTATGTTTACCTTTATTTGAGGGGAGTCATCCCACGATCAACAAGAGTTCTCGATTCCATCTGAAGCAAAACACTCCCGCCGACCCCGAGTTCTTTACTCGGCGGATCGCTAATCCTTACCAAGGAGGGACTTTCACCCTCTAAGAATAAACGACCTTGCTCGGCCGCACTGCTGAGTAGTTACCAGTTTAGTGACAAAATTACAGTGATGCCGATGAGAGCCGGATTGGAGCCACGACGGCAATCTTGCTAACATCGCCACCATGCGAAAATCCCACACCCCTACCGCAACCCAACCATGATGCAACAAGGCGACACCTGACCATGCAGATACTATTCACCCTTGATGCGCTCAGCGACTCTGGAAAAAATAGCTGGCGGCTAGAGAAAGATGGCCAACAGTGGCGCCCAGCGACCTTTGCGGAAGATATCGCGTCTGGCGATGCGCTGTTCACTAATCGCGACACCTTACGGCCGCAAATCGGTCTGCAACTGACACCAAATCGGCAGTTTGGCCTGATTGCCAAAGCGCGACCCGGCATTCTTAACATTCTCCAGCGCGGCATCTACAGCCATGCCATCGTCCACCGTTGTGGTGCAGCGCCCATCCCCGACCAACAACAGATGATCGACACACTGCGCCAAATGTCTGTCGGCACGGCACAGCTGCTCTACATCGACCTTGGCGGCATCTTTCGCCGCCATGATGCAACCGACCTGGTGCATAACCCAGCCATTGCGGTGCGCGGTGAGATCGCCTCCAGCGAGAATTTCATTGGCGAGAAGGCCGCCAACAACCACGCCCTCACCGACAACCTGTGGCAACAATATATCTCCGGCTGGTGGCAGCACCTGGCCAGCCGCCGCATCAACACCTTCATCCCCGATTTAGAGCGCTGCCCCACGGTGGAAAATGCGTTGGCAGGTATTGAGAACTTTCAACCCGAGGCGCAACCATGACCACCCCGCTCATTGAGCTTGAGGTCGATGCTGCCGCACTGGATGAGGAGCCGTTCAATCGGCTTGCGGACCAGCTCCACGCTGCTGGACGCGCCAGCGAAATGGATCCTTCCGGCCAATTCACTCGCCACCAGGCATGGTTTACCCCGCAACCGGGGGTGTGGGAACAACTTATCGCCGCCACCTCCCTGCTCGCACTGCCTGCGGCAAGCGTGAAGATGCAGCACCTCGATGAATCATGGGAAACCGCCTGGCAGGCGCATTGGAAACCGCTGGCAATCGGCCGTCGCCTGTGGGTGCGCCCGTCATTCTGCCCTGCCGCCGCCGCAGGCATGATCGACATCGAACTTACCCCCGGCATGGCCTTCGGCACCGGCACCCACGCCACCACCGGGCTCTGCCTCACCGCCATCGAATCACTCTTCGATGCCCACCACCCTGAATCGCTACTCGATATGGGCACTGGCTCCGGCATTCTTGCCATCGCTGCGGCCAAGCTTGGCGTCCAACGCGTGCTGGCCATCGATTGCGATGCCGATTCGGTTACCGCCTGCATCGATAATGCCCGCATCAACGGCGTTACCATCGATTCCGAGCTCGGCAACGCGCCGCCAACGGCTACCCGCTTCGATCTGGTGGTGGCCAACATCCTCTCCGAGCCGCTGATCGCCATGGCTCCGCAGCTCACCACCTGCGTTGGCCGTGACCTGTTGCTCTCCGGCCTGTTGCACGATCAGGAGGCGGCGGTGGTTGCAGCCTACGCTGCCGTTGGCCTGCATCTCTCCACCGTCAGCCGCCAGCTGGAGTGGTCAGCACTCCATCTCATCCGTGAGGGCGGCGCATAATGGAGGCGATCGCACCAAGCCTGATCTGGGGAGTGGTGGGAGCCGCACTGATCGTAATTGAGGTGTTTAGCAGCACCTTCGTCGCCCTCTGCATCGGTCTGGGCGCCCTCACCGCAATGGTCAGCGTGCTCATCGCTCCGGAACTATCGCTGGTGTGGCAATTGGTGGTCTGGGGCATCTCCACCACTATCTACACCGTGCTATTCTTCACCGTGCTCAAACCTAGAATGCGCAACGAAACCACTGCCGGCGACCCCCTGCTGGCAGTGTGCGGACAATGTGGGCGCGTGGCGAGCCTCGAAGATGATGCACGACGCGGCACCATCGAGTTCACGCAACCACTGCTCGGCAATCGCACCTGGCATGCCACATCCGACACCCCATTGGTACTCAATCAAGATGCCATCGTTGACGATGTTGATGGCAACAGCCTCATCGTCCATCCCGTCCCAACACACTACAACAACAAGGAGCAATAAAACCATGGAAATATCCGCAACACTGATCATCGTACTCATTCTGGTCGGATTTATCGTCCTCACCATCATCTCCGGTATCCGCATCGTACCACAGGGCGCTAAATACATCGTTCAGCGATTGGGAAAATACCACAGCACCCTGCTGCCAGGGCTCAATCTCATCATCCCCTACATTGATGGAGTAGCGGCACAAGTCACCACCAAAGATATTGTGATGGACATCCCCGATCAGGAGGTAATCACCAAAGATAACGCAGTGATCCGCGTTAATGCAGTTGCCTTCATCAACCTGATCCACCCCGAGAAGGCTATTTATGGTGTTGATAACTATGAACATGCCATCGTCAATATCATGCAGACCACGCTGCGTTCCATCATTGGTGAGATGAAACTCGATGACGCACTCTCCTCACGAGAGGTGATCAAAACCCGCATTCGGGAGACCACCTCCGACGACATCGCGGACTGGGGCGTGCTGCTCAAATCGGTCGAGATTCAGGACATCACCCCATCCCCCACCATGCAACAGGCGATGGAGGAGCAAGCCGCTGCCGAACGCTCGCGCCGCGCCATGGTCACCCGCGCCGATGGCGAAAAGCAGTCCGCAATTTTAAGTGCCGAAGGGCGACTGGAAGCCTCCAAACGCGATGCCGAAGCGCAGGTGGTGCTGGCCGAAGCCTCCAAACAGGCAATTCAGGCCGTCACCGAATCGATCTCCGACAAGGAACTGCCAGCCATGTACCTACTCGGTCAGCGCTACATCGAAGCCATCGAAAAAACCGCATCATCAGAGAACAGCAAAATCATCCTACTACCCGCCGACCTCCACGCAGCAGTGAAAGGATTGCTGGGAAAGTAAAATGCACCTTGCATCGTTACAAAACCGGCACCAAGCCACAACGCGTTGAAAAATGCGTATTTACAGTAGTAAACTCCGCTTTTCCACCTTGCTATCAGAACAACCGGAAGCGATCTGAGCAGTTACGGGATGTTTTCAATGGGTGCTGAGTAGTTACAACTACCGTCGTGATCATAGATGAGGTGGATACAGACAATTGGGGCATCGCTGGTGAAAGTGTAACTGAAAGGAGAAAAAGAGGTGAATAAATTAGGTCCAATAACTAAAGGTTCACATCATATTGGACTAACCGTTTCAAAACTTGAAGAAACAGCTGGTTTTTTTATAAATGTCCTAGGGTGGTCTGAAGTAAGAAGAGACCTAAACTATCCTGCAATATTTATATCGGATGGAACATTGATGATTACATTGTGGAAAGCTAAGTCTGATGCTCCAAATAAATTTGATAAAAACATAAATGTAGGTCTACATCATTTAGCATTAGCAGTTGATAGCTTGAATGATTTAAATACAATTTATAACAAAATCAGACAACAGGGTTTTGATGTTGAGTTCTCACCCGAATTATTAAGGGAAGGTCCAGCAAAACATATGATGTGTTATGAACCCAGCGGCATTAGAATTGAATTTATTTATGTGCCAAACGAATAAGGTTAGATTGTGTGAGCGAAGCGTAGCAAGCTCCTTGCGGCATCTGGAGCGTAAGTAGTCTTGGGCATGTGCGGATTCGGGGTGGATAATCAGCCGTTCTAAACAGCCTGCCTCATCGTGGCATGCCCCTCAAATAAGTCGGAATATAACATCATGAAGTGGGCGCAAAAGTTCGTCAGACCATTAAGAGCTTGGTGGAACCATGCCAGAAGATTTACGCA
>JAUZRF010000073.1 GCA_030950645.1 Mariprofundales bacterium | reverse complement strand
ATGTTTTCAATGGGTGCTGAGTAGTTACGAAACTCGTACTGAAATATTGGCCGGTGAGGATTTCATGTGGCTCGTCATCTAGCATGGCGACGCCCCTGTCCTCGGCGAGGGTCTGTAATGTCGATAAAAAAGTCGGGTAGTGCTTGCATATGCCTGACTGGTAACATCATTTTTGTTCTCCCGTATTGAAATCGCTGTCTTTACTGCGACCTACCGGTCGAATAATAATCGACTGAAGGCTAGGTGTTTTCTGAGGAGCGTTCATTTGCATGGCCGAAGTATGCGAATGAATCCAATGATTGTCCAGACCTGTATGTTTTTACCTGATATGCTAAAAAGTTAAGCGTTAGGATGAATTGGCCGTGCGCGGGGATGGGTTATGTTTCCTGCGTGGTGGATTGGGTCTCGGCAAAAGCGGTGATGATTTCTTGGGGTGACAGCGCGGGCATGCAGATAAAATGGTCGCAGTGGCGTTGAAAACAGGGCGCGCATGGGGTTTGTGCCACCACATGGCGGTGGAGTGGGTCTTGTGCTCCCATGCGCCACGGTGCGGTCGGACCCCACAGGGTAACGGTGGGGCAATGGACCGCTGCCGCTAAGTGGGTGACGCCGCTATCGGGGCCGATGTAGCCGTTTGCTAGCGATAGCATCCCTGCCAGCGTGGTGATCGCAAGCCGTTTGGGCGCGGCCATTACCTGGTTGAGGCCCTCGGAGATTGCTTGCGCTCGCTGCTGCTCTTCGGCACTTCCCCATAAAATGATTACCGGTTGCTGCTCAGCGATAGTGGCAGCCAGTTGGCGCCACTGGGCATTTGGTAGCCGTTTGGTGGGGTAGCTGCCGCCGACATGGAATAGCGCGAATGGTGTCGCAACCTGCCATTCCGCTAGCGATTGCTGTGCGCGGACCACAGCGTTTTCTTGGAGCTGGATGGTGGGGGCGTGGTAATCAAGGGGGGGTGTTGGTGTGCCGCTGCCACCATTCCCATTGAAGGGGGCAGCCGCGATGCGGCGATAGCATTGCACCACATGGCGCTCCTCGGGATGAAATGGCACTGGAGTCACCAGCCAGCGATTGGGCCATTCTGGGCTTTGTTGGCGATCAAATCCATAGACGGGGGCACCGATGGCGCGTGCCATCAGTCCGGATTTAATCAGTCCTTGCAGGTCAAGAATGTGGTCGAACTTGCGCTGGCGCAACGCGCTTGCCATTGCGATCCCGTTGCGCAGGCCGTGCCTTCCTTTGAGCGCCACGATGTGGCAGGTGACGGTTGGTGGCAGTAGCTCGGCAACAAAGCCAAACCGGGCATCGATGAGCCAATGCACTTCGCGCACTTCGGGACGGCGTAGTAGATCATCTAGCGCCGGTAGGGCATGGATGATGTCACCAAAGGCGGAGAGCTTAATGATGAGTATTTTCATAATATAAGCATGCTCTGGCAGCGTTCGAGAACCGCATCGGGTGACACCGCTGCCATACACGGGTGTCCTGTTACCGTACATTCGCGTTGTAGGCAGGGGCTACAGGGGGCGGGGTGGTAAATAAGCGAGGTGTTTGCGCCATCTGGGGCGGTGCGTTTAGGGTCGGTAGCACCGAAAATTGCTACCACGGGCTTGCCGATGCCGGCGGCAACATGCATCAGGCCGGAGTCGTTGCACAGCAGCAGACGGCTGGCAATGATCAGTTGCAATGCCTGGGTGAGGCTAGTTTCGCCCGCACTATTCCAGCAGTTGGATTGCTCCGCCACCACGCGATCACCAATGGCGCGTTCGGCGTTGGTGCCGATCACCAGCAGATGCCACTCTTCGGCGTGCAAGGCGGCGGCGATCTGTTGGTAACGCTCAGTGGGATAGCGCTTGGCACCACCAAATTGGGCGCCGGGTGCGATGGCAATGGTGCGCGCGGGGTGAAGGTCATGCGCTTGCAGCAGGCGCTCGCCTGCGGTGATGGCATCGTTCGGGATCGATAACTCAACGGCGCGTGTTGCTGGAGTGATGCCGCACTGCTCGGCCAGGTCGAGAAAATAGTCGCGGTGGTGTTGGTGCATCATGTCGATCTGTGGGCATGGTGCATCGGTGAGTAGCCAGCGCCGCCATTGGCCACGAAAACCAATGCGTTGCGGGATACCTGCCTGCCGCGCAGCCCAAGCAACACGAATGCTGTTGGGGAACAGCACGACGGATTCAGCATCGGTTGGCATCGTGGTGGAGGTGCGGGTGTCGCCAAGGTTGAGCCATGGAGCCAACTCTGCCAGCCAAGGTTTTCCTACGAGGGTTAACGCCTCTGGATGCATGGCGTCGATAAATGCACGCATCGCAGGTTGTGCCATGATGGCATCGCCTAGCCAATTGGGTGGATGAATGGCGAGTCTTTTTATTGTGCCGACCTCGCCAGCGGTAGCCACGGCAGTTTCAGCATCCAGAGCAGATTGGCGGTGGTGTCCGCGTTGCGCCAATCGGGTAGGCCGATGGTCATGCCCAACTGTCCCGCTTGCGGTTGCGCTTGGTAGCTACCAAATATTCGATCCCAGCAGGAGAGGTTGAAGCCGAAGTTGCGATTGAACTCCTCTGTCTCCACCGAGTGGTGGATGCGGTGCATATCGGGGGTTACCCACAGCCAACGGAGCGCCCGATCGATGGCGTGTGGCAAGCGTATATTGCCGTGGTTAAACAGTGCCATGCCGTTCAGGGTGACCTCAAACAGCACCACCGCCAGTGGATCAACCCCCAGTACAATAATCGCCACCATTTTGATGAGCATGGAGAGGAATATCTCCACGGGATGGAAGCGTAGAGCCGAGGTGGTATCGAGCCGGATATCGGTGTGGTGCACCCGGTGCAGCCGCCACAATAGTGGCATGCGGTGAAAAAGCCGATGTTGCCAATAGATGACGGCATCTAGTGCGATGATCGCGATCGCGATGGCGAGCACGGGCGGGAGTTGCATCTGCTGCAGCACTCCCCAATGGTGCTGCTGGGCCAGCACCGCCACCGCTATTGAGCCAGTGGTGGGAAGGAGGAGACGAAGGGTTACGGTGTCGATCACAATCAGCAGTAGATTGGTTGGCCACCGCTTGGCGCGGAGCATCGGTTCGTCACGCCGTGGCGCGATACGCTCCCATAGTGCGATGGTGGCGAAGATGAAAAGAAACGCGCCTAGGCGCAGCAATGTGTCGTGATTCAATGGTGAAAACAGACGCCAAAGATTGGGGTCAGGGGTTGCCCTTAGTGGCGGTTTTGCCCGTTGGGCGCACGGCTCTGAGCAGACGGTTGTGGATGACGACTCCGCGCCCACCTAGTTGTCCGAAATTAAATCGGGTGATGCCATCCACCTCAATCTTGAGTCCGCCAGCGTTGCCGCAGCTGAAGCGCAATGATGGCGCATTCAGCGTGACTTCGATGCTGTGGCTGGGGCGAAGAATCAGATCATTGCGTTGTCTTTTTCCATTCGGTAGCACCCTGTCCAATCGCAGCCAGACATGCTCCTTAGCGCCTGCAATGAAGCGGTAAAGGTGGTGGTGTGGCGGCACTGGGGTTGGTGTGCGCCTGTTGGTAGTTGGTTTGGATTGGGCGTTTTTGCTAGCTGTTGCATGGGAGATCGGTGGCGATGCCTTCGATGGAGTGGTCTTCGATGGTGAATGTTGGGCATGGCGAACAGGGACGGGTGTTGGCATTTTCACCAGTACCGGTGGGGTTACGCGAACGGGGATCTGCGGCATGGTTGGTGGATTTGCAGCATGGGCTTCCGGTGTAGAAGCTTTGCTCGTATTGGTTTGCGGCGCCGTTGGGGTGGCGATGGGGGTATTTGTTGGCTCAGGCGTTACGACTTGTGCTGTTTTGTGTATAATATTTGGCGTTACTACAGGGATGTTTTTCGATGTTGATGCTTGGTGATTGATGAAGTTCCAGCCCACCAAAAGGCTGGCGAAGATGATGCCGAATATCCACGCCCATCTGCGGCTAGGGGCAATTTCTGGGTCGGGAAAGGTTAGTGGGTTTTGGAACTTGAACTGGTCTGATTTCAAGGTGCGCAAGCTATCCTCTATATCAATATGCAAGAGGGTGGCATATTGACGCAGGAACCCTAAGGCGAAGGTCTCATTGGATATGGCGGACCAGTCTCCGCACTCCAAGGCTTGGAGCTGAGTAATGCGTAGCTTGAGCTGTTCGGAAACCTCTTCCAGAGAGGTGTTCTGTTGGTTACGCGTCTGTTTGAGACGCTGGCCAACTTCCAGGATAATGGCGTGGCGGATGGCCTCGGGGTTGGCTCCCTCAGTGGGGTGGGTGGGTTTGCTCATGGTTTCCATGCTGCTACTTGTGATTTTTGACGCGTGACCCATTGGTCATCGGCGTTGGTACTCTTGGCATAACTGTGAATCAGTGCAAGTGCGTTCATCTTGGCATGATGCTCTTGAAGCAGTGGTAGCACCGCTTCAAGAAATATTCGGTTCCCAGGCTGGGCACGCAATGCGGTTAACAGCAGGGCTTCGGCATAGGGCATGCGACCGCTGATCGCAAAGGCTTTGGCTTGGCGAAGTGTGGCGAGGGATAATTTTGGATTCATTAATGAGGCTTGGCGATAGGCATCAATGGCTTGGTCATAGTGCTGTTGCGCCATTAAGGCATCGCCGAGGCTGATGAATGCAATATCTTGGCGCGGATAGCTTGGATCATCGAGGGCTAAGCGGAACGATTTTTCTGCCCCAGGAAAATCCTTGAGTTGCATTAGCAGGCGGCCGTAGTTGTTGTGCATGGCGGGTGTCGGCTTGATTCGTAATGCCTGTAGATAGAGCATGTTCGCCTTTTTGAGGTTGCCGCGATAGCGCCATGCCAATGCCATGGCCGCAGTGATATCGGCATTGTTAGGCTGAAATGCCTGTGCCTTCATTAGCTCGCGAAAGGCGATCGGAAGATTCTTTTGACGCAGTGCGTCGATTCCCATTTGGTAGTGCACCTGCCCCTGCTTGATGCGGATGGTGTTCGCCTCACTATGGTTGTTGCTGCATCCGGCTGTGGCCAGCAGCAGGAGTATCATACTCCATGCCAGGAGGGGGATGCGACGCCTCATGTGTTGGCCCCTTCCAGTTTGCGTCGAATTAACGCATTGATTGGGCGTAAGGCCGCATCGTCCATTTGGGACAGATCGGCAAACAGGCCAGCATCAAGCGCCGTGCGGCAGCCATATTCACATTGAAATAGTGCGTTCTCGCTATCCTCGCTAAAGAGGTGGTCAAGCATGGCCTTGGCGTTGGTAACATTGCGCCCCATCACTTCGAGGATCGCAGCGACGGAGACATCCTCCTCCTCCGCATGCCAGCAGTCATAATCGGTACTCATGGCGACGGTGGTGTAACAGATCTCAGCCTCGCGAGCCAGCTTGGCCTCCGGCATATTGGTCATACCAATCACATCCATGCCCCAGCTACGGTAAAGCTTGGATTCCGCGCGGGTGGAGAACTGCGGCCCCTCCATCACCATGTAAGTGCCTTCTGGATGGGTGGTGATTCCCGCCGCATTGCAGCTGTTGATCAACCGGTGGCGCAGGGAGTGGCAGACGGGGTCGGCTAGGGAGACATGGGTGACAACAGGGCCGTCAAAGAAGGTAGAGGCGCGTCCTCTGGTGCGGTCAACAAATTGATCGACCACAGCAAAATGCCCCGGCTCGATGCCCTCTCGTAGTGAGCCCACCGCAGAGATGGAGATGATCTGTTCCACTCCGGCCAGCTTCATGGCATAGATATTGGCACGGTAATTGATGCGGTGGGGTGGGGTGTGATGGCCGCGACCATGGCGGGGGAGGAACAGCGCCTCGTGGCCATTGATTTCAACCAGGGTGAGGGGTGCGGAGGGAGCGCCGTATGGGGTGTCGATCTCCAGATCATCAAGCACATGGCAGTGGTCAATATCGTAAAGTCCGCTACCACCAATAATGCCGGTACGCCGTTTTCCGCTGCTCAACATGGATGATACTCCTTGCCTAGATGAAACTCAGGTGGCGTAGGGTATATGGTTTACAGGTGTGGTGCGACCTTGCGCCTTGAAAAAGGCGAAAAAGCGTAACTACTCAGCTCACTCCCGGTTTTCCTGATAGCGGCGTTGAAAAATGCTCATTTACAGTAGTAAACTCCGCTTTTTCGCCTTGCTATCAGAAAAACCGGAAGCAATCTGAGCAGTTACAGCCATTTTCGAGTAGGGTGCTGAATAGTTACCCTGACGACTATGTTTGGGGAGGATGCGAGCCACCTTGGCTGCGGTACGCTATTTGCGTTTCTTTTTAATGGTTTGATAGGCATCATTGATCAAGTGCATTTGCTGCTCTGCATATTTGGTAAAACCTTCAGGAAGCCCCTTGGAGGCGATGGTGTCTGGGTGATAATCCTTGCATAATTGATGGTATGCGCGTTTTATTTCCGCATCGTTTGCACTTGGTTCGCAGCCAAGGACTTGGTACGAAGCTTCAATATCTACTGTTTTTCCTTGGAACTCTTCCTTGATCAGGCGGTAATACGATTGACCCAATCCCAGGTGGGATGGTATTTCTTGAAGGATTGCATCCTCATCATGATGAAGCTCCCCATCTGCATAGGCGACAGAAAAGAGTAAGCGATAAACCATTTCACACATTTGTGCGCTTCCAGCAATCTGACGATATTGCTTGGCATAGTCATAGACAGTGAATTGGTCCTCAAGTGCATTATTAAAAATCACTTTCGCGGACTTTTGGTCTTCTTCATCCATTTTGAATTCGGTACGGGCCAATCGCGTAATGAGCGCAACTTCGCTTTCATCAACGCGACCATCTGCCTTAGCCATTTTTGCCAGCATGGAAAACAGGGCCACAACAAAGACGCTTTGCGCCTCCTCTTTATTCATGTTGAAATGGCCCATCGTTCCCGTCCGTTGGACTTGTTCAAACGCATTTCCGATCGAGTTGCCTAGCCATCCGCCAATACCGGCTCCGATCGGCCCCCCGATAACTGCACCAATACCTGCACCAATACCCGCTCCAATCCAAGACATTGTATCTCCTTGTTTGACTATAAGGTTCAGCTCGTACTGCGCACAAGCTGTACGCCAATGCTATAACCAAACTCCAAAAGTAACTACTCAGCTCACTCCCAGGTTTCCTGATAGCGGCGTTGAAAAGTGCGCATTTACAGTCGTAAACTCCGCTGTTTCGCCTTGCCATCAGAAAAACCAGAAGCGATCTGAGCAGTTACGGGATGTTTTCAATGGATGCTGAGTAGTTACCTCCAAGAATTGGTAACTACTCAGCATCCTGCCCAAAAGTGGCTGTAACCGCTCAGATCGCGCGGTTATCTCTCTTGGGTTGTTGGGGCCTCGCTTGGTCTCGCATTCGACCATCCTAATTGTCGCCAACCGGACAAGGGGATTGACGCTTGGCAATCGGTGTTGATATTGGCGTCCGCCAAGGGTGGGGCATCGCGTGTCCGTCACTGGTTTTTGATGATTTTTTTTTTACTGGGGGTCAGCCTATTGTTGACCGTTGGTGTAGAGGCTTTTACGCATGATGCAACGAGATAGTTTTGAGATGCCAATATTGAACGATGCGCCATCCGAACCCTGTTTGATGGTGGTATTCGGCGCTTCGGGGGATTTGACCAAGCGGCTGTTGATTCCCTCCCTGTTTAACCTCTATTGTGAGGGTCTGTTGCCGCAGGCATTTGCCATTCTTGGTGTAGCGATGGATGATTTTCAAGATGCCTCCTTTCGCACCAAGATGGGCGTGGATGTACGCCGATTTTCACGACGGGAAACCTTTGATGATGCGGCTTGGGATCAATTTTGTACCTGCATCCACTATCAGCAGGGGCTATTTGATGATGCGGCAGCCTTTCAGCAACTCCAGCAGCGACTGACGACACTTGATGGTCAGTTTAAGGCGGGTGGAAACATCCTTTTTTACATGGCCACGCCGCCAGCGGTATTTGGTATGATCTCATCGGGGTTGAGCGCGGTTGGTTTGCAGGATGGTGGCGAGAGCTGGCGGCGCATTATTGTCGAGAAGCCGTTTGGCAATGATCTTACCTCAGCTCAGATGCTTAATCGGGAAATCCTCTCCTTTTGGCGCGAGGATCAGGTCTATCGGATTGATCATTATCTGGGTAAGGAGACGGTGCAAAATCTACTCGCCTTTCGGTTTGCCAACGGCATGTTTGAACCGTTGTGGAATCGTACCCATATTGATCATATCCAGATCACCTCGACGGAGAAGGTTGGCGTGGAGTGGCGGGGCGGCTACTACGATCAGTCTGGTGTGGTGCGGGATATGCTTCAGAATCACCTGTTTCAGGTGATGGCCTACCTCTGTATGGAGCCACCAACCTCGTTTGCATCGGAAGCGATACGCAACGAGAAGTTCAAGCTGTTGAGTGCGATTCGGATCATGAAGCATGAGGATGTGCCGCGTGATGCGGTGCGGGGTCAGTATGGCGCAGGAACCAATGCTGATGGATCTCCGGCCAAGGCCTATCGTGAAGAGGTCGATGTTGATCCGGCTTCAAATACTGAAACTTACGCCGCACTGAAGTTGCGGATTGATAACTGGCGCTGGCATGGGGTGCCGGTGTTTTTGCGCTCAGGCAAGGGGTTGAGGAACAAGGCTACAGAGATTGTGGTGCAGTTTCGGGGCGCTCCTGCCTTCACCTTTGAGGGGACGCCTGCGGTGGATCAATTGGAGGCCAATCAGCTTATTTTTCATATCTATCCCCACGAAGGGATTGAGTTGCGCTTTCTGGCCAAACGCCCGGGTCCATCCATTCACATGCGCAAGGTTAACATGCATTTTGAGTATGAGGAGGCGTTTGAGGCGCAGCCCGGCACCGGCTATGAGACCATGCTTTACGACTGCATGCGCGGTGATGCTTCGCTGTTTTCACGCAGTGATTTGGTGGAAACCGCATGGAAGATTGTGCAACCCGTGCTCGATGTGTGGGACAAGGATACGGATCTGCCGAACTATCCGTTTGGGTCATGGGGGCCGAAAGGGGCGTATGACCTTCTCACATCGGGGCATCGGCGCTGGTTGGCGCATTCATCGAAGCAGGCGGTGGCGCGGGTGCCAATGTTTGCCCAGTGCGGCAAAGCGATGTGCAATGATCTGGCGATGATGCTTAAGCCCCAAATATATAATGCCGGAGATGAAATTATTCGCTATGGCTCTGTGGGCAATGCGTTGTTTATTATCGACCAAGGTCAGGTCGAGATTTTTGATAAGAATGGCGAAAGAAAGGCGGAACTCGGTGATGGTAAAGTGTTTGGCGAATTGAGCCTGCTGGTGACGAAGCATCGTCGGGCAACGGTACGGGCGTTGACCTATTGTACGATGTATACTTTAGATAAGCGCGATTTCGAGAAGGTGTTGAAAGATCGACCTGAATTTGCTGGGCAGATGATGGCGATTGCGCAGGAACGGTATCAGACGCTAGTATAGGTTCATCTGTTATGAGGGAAAACTGCTCAGCACCCTATCCAAAAATGGCTGTAAATGAGCATTTTTCAACGCCGCTATCAGCTGTAACTGCTCAGATTACTTCCGGTTTTTCTGATAGCAAGGCGAAAAAGCGGAGTTTACTACTGTAAATGAGCATTTTTCAACGCCGCTATCAGCTGTAACTGCTCAGATTACTTCCGGTTTTTCTGATAGCAAGGCGAAAAAGCGGAGT
>JAUZRF010000072.1 GCA_030950645.1 Mariprofundales bacterium | reverse complement strand
CTTCTTCATCATCCGAGCCGAAAACATCTGATAACCGATGATCGCGGCAAAGACCATCCCCACCAGTAGCAGCATGATGATCATCCGTTTTGTCATCGATATTCTCATCGTTTTATCTCCACAGTGGTCGTGTTTTTGCTAGTTTGGTGGTAACTACTCAGCTCACTTCCGGTTTTTCCGATAGCGGCGTTGAAAAATGCTCATTTACAGTAGTAAACTCCGCTTTTTCGCCTTG
Organism: Mariprofundales bacterium; assembly: GCA_030950645.1. GTDB lineage: Bacteria > Pseudomonadota > Zetaproteobacteria > Mariprofundales > J009 > JAUZRF01. The sequence continues at coordinate 4,407 of JAUZRF010000072.1, read as the reverse complement.
CTATCAGGAAAACCGGAAGCAATCTGAGCAGTTACAGTCATTTTCTCAGCTCACTCCCGGTTTTTCCGATAGCGGCGTTGAAATATGCTGATTTACAGTAGTAAACTTAAGCTTTTTCGCCTTGCTATCAGGAAAACCAGAAGCTATTCAGTTATCCCTCGAAAATAGCGGTAACTGTTCAGGTCACCCCTCATTTTTCTGATAGCAAGGCGATGAGTATTTTCAACGCAGATATCGGGAAAATGAGGGGGGAATGCTGAATAGTTACCGGTGAAGTTGGCTAGACGGAGTAGTACATCTCGAGCTCGTAGGGGTGGGTGCGCAGACGCAGTTGATCCACCTCTTCATTTTTGAGTGCGATGTAGGCATCGATCATGTCATCATCCATCACGCTACCCACCTTGAGGAAGTCGCGATCGGCGTCAAGAGCTGCCAGCGCCTCTTCGAGTGAGCGCGCCACGGTGGGGATGTTGGCAGCCTCCTCCGGTGGCAGGTCGTAGAGGTTTTTGCTGGCGCCTTCACCGGGATCGATCTTGTTGGCGATGCCATCGAGACCTGCCATCAGCATGGCGGTGAATGCGAGGTAGGGGTTGGCGGTAGGATCAGGGAAACGCACCTCAACACGGCGACCTTTGGGTGAATTGACCACTGGAATCCGGATTGCGGCGGAACGGTTGCGATTGGAGTAGGCCAGCATCACCGGCGCTTCAAAGCCTGGAACCAGCCGTTTGTAGGAGTTGGTGGAGGCGTTGGCAAAGGCGTTGATCGCCTTGGCGTGCTTGATGATGCCGCCGATGTACCATAGAGCCTCCTGCGATAGCCCGGCGTACTTGTCACCGGAGAAGAGGTTGTCGCCATCTTTCCACAGCGATTGGTGGGTGTGCATGCCGGTGCCGTTGTCGTCATAGATTGGTTTGGGCATGAAGGTGGCGGTTTTGCCATGGGCATCGGCCACATTGTGTACCACATACTTGTACCACTGCGACTGATCGGCGATTTTGATGAGTTCGTCGAATTTCATGGAGAGCTCGCACTGGCCAGCGGTGGCTACCTCATGGTGGTGGCACTCCATGACAAAGCCGAGATCGGTCATCACCAGGCTCATGTCGTTGCGCATCTCATGCAGTGAATCAACGGGTGGTACCGGGAAATATCCACCCTTGATTTGGGGGCGATGGCCGGTGTTGCGTCCACCTTCAAAGGTTTCGTTGGAGTTCCAAGCGGCCTCTTCGGAGTTGATTCTGTATCCACATCCGCCCATTTCATTGTAGTGGGTGACGGAGTCAAAGATGAAGAATTCGAGCTCAGGGCCGAAGTAGGCGGTGTCGGCAACGCCAGCGGCATTGATGTGCTTCAGCGCCCGCTGTGCTACCTGCCGTGGGCAGCGGTTGTAGTCCTGTCCGGTGATGGGGTCGATGATTTGACCGATCAACACCAGTGTCGATGCCTCGAAGAAGGGGTCGATTTTGGCGCTGGCAGGATCAGGGATGATCGCCATGTCGGAGTTGTTGATGTCGCACCAGCCGGAGATGGATGAACCGTCGAAGGCGAACCCCTCTTCGAAACGATCCTCGCTGAACTGGTTGATCGGGAAGGTGACATGCTGCCACTTGCCCTTGGTATCGGTGAAACGGATATCGACGAATTCGCATTCGTGCTCTGTTACCATCTCCATTACTTTGCTGATTGCGTTGCTCATGATTTACCTATTTCCTTGCTTCTTTTTGTGTGAAAACCGTATTCAAAGAGTAACTACTCAGCACCCATTGAAAACATCCCGTAACTGCTCAGATCGCTTCCGGTTTTTCTGATGGCAAGGCGAAAAAGCTTAAGTTTACTACTGTAAATGCGCTTTTTTCAATGCCGCTATCAGGAAATCCGGGAGTGCGCTTGAGTAGTTATCTATTACAGTGCGTTTTGATCCGTCTCTCCGGTGCGGATACGAATGGCTTGCTCGACCGGCAGGACAAAGATTTTTCCATCGCCAACTTTACCTGTTTTTGCGGCTTCGACAATGGTGGCGATGGCACCATCAAGCTGATCCTCACCGACAACTAGCTCCACCTTAATCTTAGGTAGGAAATCAACCACATATTCGGCACCGCGATAGAGCTCGCTATGCCCCTTTTGGCGGCCGTGTCCCTTAACTTCGGTGATGGTTAAGCCGTTGATATTAATCGCCTCTAGGGCATCCTTTACATCATCGAGTTTGAATGGTTTGATAATTGCTTCAATCTTTTTCACGGTACTCTCTCTCCCTAGTTGTATTGTGGCTGCGCTGTAACTACTCAGCTCGCTCCCTGTGTTCCCGCTAGCTGCGGTGAAAAATACTCATCTTGCAGTCGTAAATTTCATCTTCATCTTTTTCGCCTTGTCATCAAAAAATCCAGACGCAATCTGAGTTATTACGCTACTTGTTAACGCCAACCGTGGGTGATCGGGTAGCGTCGGTCACGGCCAAAGGCGCGTTCGCTGACTTTAATGCCTGGTGGCGCCTGGCGGCGTTTGTATTCGGATAGGCGCAGAAGTTTCATGATACGCTCGATATCCTCGTCAAGGAATCCTGCAGCCGCAACCTCCTTGGCGGAAGCTTCGCGTTCAATCAACAGGTGCAAGATTCCGTCGAGCAGGTCATAGTCAGGCAGGCTATCGCTATCCTTTTGATCTGGCCGCAATTCAGCCGATGGTGGTTTGGTGATGGTGTTGATGGGGATGCGTGGATGCCCATGGTTGAGGTGGCGAGCCAAGGCGTAAACCTCGCCTTTGTAGAGGTCTTTGAGTGGTGCAAAGCCGCCGGCCATGTCGCCATAGAGGGTGGCGTACCCGACTGCCATCTCACTTTTATTGCCGGTGGTGAGCAGCATGCGTCCGGTTTTGTTGCTGATTGCCATCAAGAGCAGGCCGCGCATGCGCGCTTGAATGTTCTCCTCGGTGACATCGCTCGTATGGTGTTTCCACTGCTGCCAGATGGGGGCAAGGCTCTGCTCCACTGCGGTAACACCTGGATTGATCGGCAGGGTGATCGCCTCCATGCCGAGATTCGCAGCGAGCAGCTCGGCATCATGGATGGAGTGGTCACTAGAGCAGGCTGAGGGGAGTAGGACACCGAGCACGCATTCCGCACCTAAGGCCGCGCAGGCGAGAGTTGCACATAGCGCCGAATCGATACCACCGGAGAGTCCAATCACCACCTGCTTGCTACCATTGCGCAGCACATAATCGCGGATGCCGAGGATGAGCGCTTGCTTGAGCTGTTCGGTTGCCGTTGGCAGCGGGGTGATGGCGTTGGATGTCGGGCTTGGCTCGGTAAGGCGGATAATGGCGTTGGAGGCGTGAAATAGTGGCGCACGAGCGAACAGCGTGCCGTCGGCGCCATGCAGGCAGGAGCCGCCATCGAAGACGATCTCATCCTGCCCTCCAATGGCATTGAGATAGATCAGCGGTGTGTTGAGCGATTTGGCACGGCATTGCAGCATGGACTCGCGCGCCTGTTGCTTGTTGGTGTGAAACGGGGATGCGTTGATGCTGATCGTTAGATCGCATGGGGGAGGGGGATCTATTGTCTCCTGCCACAAGTCCTCACAGATGAGCAGACGGATCTGTTGGTGCTGCCAGGAGATGGGGTCTTGCTTGGCGGCACCTGGCACAAAATAACGCAGCTCATCGAAGACACCATAATTGGGCAGTGTCCGTTTATGGTAGCGGCCAACCACCGCACCACGCCAGGCGAGGGTGGCGGCATTGGTTAGCCCCTTTGGCGTGGTGGCGGGGTGACCAAAGATGATGGCTGTCTCTGCGCTTGCCTCAATGAGTTGGGTGGTAGCCTTGCTGGCTGCGGCGATGAAGTCGCGGCGCAGCAGGAGATCCTCTGGGGGGTAGCCGGTGATCATCAATTCAGGCAAGACTAGGAGCTGACAATTTGCATCAGCGGCCTGTGCCAGTGCATGTTTGGCGAGTGCTAAGTTGCCGACAATGTCACCAACGCGCGGGGCAAGCTGTCCAAGCATGATGCGCATGGGTTCGCTGTGTGGGAGCAATGGGGTGAAAGAGATCCCTATCTTACCATCACAGTAACTACTCAGCTCACTCCCGGTTTTCCTGATAGCGGCGTTGAAAAATACGCATTGACAGTAGTAAACTCCGCTTTTTCGCCTTGCTATCAGGAAAACCAGAAGCAATCTGAGCAGTTACAGCCATTTTTGGGTAGGGTGCTGAGTAGTTACCCATCACATTTTAAAGCTGTTAATGAGCTGTTGGGCCACCAGATGCCAACCATCAATCAGCACAAAGAGGATGATTTTGAATGGTAACGAGATCATTACCGGCGGCAGCATCATCATCCCCATGCTCATCAGCACGGAGGCGACGACCATGTCGAGCACAATGAAGGGGATATAAATCAGAAAG
>JAUZRF010000071.1 GCA_030950645.1 Mariprofundales bacterium | reverse complement strand
GCAGCCTCGGCCTCTTTGGCAGCAGCTTCCGCCTCAACCGCGGCCTTGGCCGCATCCGCCTCACGCTGCGCCCGCTCGCTGCGAGCACGCACAATCGGAGAGGGGCGATCAGAAAGTTCCGTCAAGCGCGTAGTGAGAAAGCGAATGACGCGCTCCTCAAGCTTAATCGCCTGCTCAAGCACGGCAACCGCTTCCGCTTCGCCATCGGTAACAAGTAAAAGATAATGACCACGCTTACGCTTAGCGATGGGGTAGGCGAGTGGGCGAACGCCCCAGTTCTCGCGTTTGACAATGCGTCCGCCAACAGCTTCAACCTTGGCGACCAGGCCATCGGTCAATGCTTCGGCATTCTCCTGAGATGTGTCAGGGTTTACAATAAATACGGTTTCGTAGTACACGGCGCTCCTCTTGGTGTCTGTAAAAAAGTCAGAAAATGGCTGCCACCATGGCAAACTTCTCTGCTGGGACGCCCCGAATATAGATAAGCGCATTCGGAGCGAGGGCGCGGCATTATGGGGAGGGGACTTGCAATAGCAAGCCGCGTGCAACCTCTCCGCCGATGGCAAATCACATGGCTTAGCTTGATCCTACCTATGGAAACAACTTGAATCACGGCCAACTTTGCCTCGCGGATAACTGCTCAGATTGCTTCCGGTTTTTCCGGTAGCAAGGCGAAAAAGCGGAGTTTACTACTGTAAATGCGCATTTTTCAACGCCGCTATCGGGAAAACCGGGAGTGAGCTGAGTAGTTACCCTCGCGATTTTAAAGCCGCTCCTACAGAAGGCAGTGATGACTTTTTGCAAAGCCGGTATAGCAGTATAGCATTTGCCAGCATGAAATGCTTAACCCCCACCATCATTCGAGGCCTGCAGCTGATACTTGTGCTTAGCACGATGAGCGCATGTATGTATTCAGCTGATCACCAGGAGGAGGCAGACAGGCTCGTCAGCAAGCTCAATCAAACGCTTAAGCACCAAACATGGGGTGACCTCGCCAACTACTATGATCCCACCTTCTTGAAAACCACCTCAACGGAAATGGTCAAGAAGAAATGGTCCGCCATCATAAAAAAGAATGGGGAAATCACGAAATTTATTTTACGATCTCGGACAAAAGATCCCCGCATTCTCGGTGAATATTACTTCTACAGCTTCACTGTTCTCTTTGCACATGGTGCAGCAAAAGAGACCGTCACTGCATTCAAAGGGGAGCAGAGTAATCATCTCACCATCGTCGGCCATGTGATCAAACTGGAACATGGGCAATAAAACTCTGCGGGAACTACGCCTTTCCTCCATCGCACCAAAACAGATTCTCACACTGATCATCGCTGCGGTAGCGGTAATTGTCAGTGGATGCATGCAGTCCCCTCCAGAACTATCCCCTGCGCTGATTAGCCGCTTAACCGGTAGCTGGTATCAATCAGCCACCAATTCCAGCGTCCGTTTTTTTGAAGATCAAACCGTCAAGCTCTCGCTGCATCTCCCTGGCAGGCACGACCCCATCCAGCTACTCTCCACCTATGAACCGATGCAGGATGGAGCCATCGCCATATCCCTTGGTAATGCTTGGCGCGGACCCGCACGCATCACCTTTTCCGCAAGCAAACCGCACAACACACTACTGTTGCACCTACCCGGGAAAAATAAGGGTGAAGAGACGCTATTTGAACTGAGCAAAGCGGTGTCAGCGACCCACTAAGTACGGTTAATACCAGAGTAGCGGCCGCTAACGCTCCGCAAAACGCTCCTTGAGCAACAAAACATCCGGCAAAACAGCAAGAAACGCATCAACGACCGCAGGATCAAAATGTTCGCCCCGCTCTTGGCGAATCAACGCCATGGCGCGCTCCACCTCCCACGCCTCCTTATAGGGGCGCTCGCTGGTTAAGGCATCAAACACATCCGCAATCGCCGCAATACGGCCAATCAGAGGGATATCCTCCCCATTTAATCCATGCGGATAGCCTTTGCCGTTCCACTTCTCATGGTGAGTCAGCGCCACCTGCTGCACCATGCGCAGCAGTTCACTGCTCGCTTTGCCGGCGATTTTTGCGCCAATTTCAGGATGTCGAGCCATGATCGCCCACTCCTCCGCATCAAGCTTGCCCGGCTTGAGTAGCACATAATCAGGAATGCCAATTTTCCCCAAATCATGCATCCCCGCAGCGAGGCGAAAATCCTCCACCACATCCTCTGGCAATGCCAAATGACGCCACAGCAATACCGAGTAACTGCTCATACGCTCAATATGCATCCCGGTTTCGTTATCCTTAAACTCCGCCGCCCTTCCCAACTGCAATAGGGCATTGCGATGGGCGGTGATTAAATCATGTGTGCGCTCCTGCACCATCGACTCCAACGCCAACTCGCGGCTATGCAGCCGTAGATGGGCACGCACCCGAGCACGCAACAGGTCGGAGTTGATCGGCTTGGCAATATAGTCCACCGCCCCCAATGCAAACCCCTTGGCCTCATCACCCGCCTCGCCAAGCGCGGTGACAAATAGCACCGGGATTTTGCTGGTGCGCGGATCCTGTTTGAGCCGTTTGCACACCTCATGCCCGCTCATATCCGGCATCATTACATCCAGAAGAATTAAATCCGGTACGGGGTTCATCGTGGCCAATTCCAACGCACGCGCACCATTCAGCGCCACTTGCAGGTCACACTCCCGACTAAGAATACCCCGAATCAAGCGCAGATTATTTGCCGAATCATCTACCGCCAACACGATGGCCTTACGCCTTGCTCCCAAGGACTCGGTTGCGCTACTCATGGCTGCGATGCTACCAGCTCGATCAAGGACAACACCACGCCTGCGGCTTTCACAAACTCGAACTCATCGGCCAAACGCACCAATTGCGCCGTCTGAGTCGCATCAATATTTTCCAACCGGGACTGCAATTGTGGGATGATATCCAATGCACGATCCTCTCCACTCATCAATGCTTGGTGCAGATCCGACAATTTATCCGCGAATGCAATCTCGCTGATGGGCGGCGCACTGGTAGCGATAACGCCCTCCACATCGAGCAAAGAGATCACATGCAACAGTGCAGCATGTGCCAGAGCCAGCGGTTCTAATGGCAGCGCATCAACCCCATCCCCAACACGAAATCCCAACTCCACCTCTGCAGCCAGTGTAGAGAGTGTGCTAGCTCCCAACGAGGCCGCCGCCGATTTCAGGGTATGCGCAATCCGCTGCGCAGTCGCATCATCATCGGCATCCACCGCCTGATAGATACCATCCATCGCACCAGCAAGCTCCTGTTCAAAGCCGCACAACAACGCATGGTATAGCGCATGATCCCCGCCCAATCCGCGCAACGCGCGCGCTTGATCCCGGTCACCAATGGCCGGTGCCAACACCAACAGATCCGCGCGCTCTTTCCCCGTCACCGTGGGTAAGCCATCATCTAGTGCGGCGGCAGCGCCGTCACCAAACCAATGCAACAACGCCTGATGCAATGCTGAAATATCTAGCGGTTTACAGATCACATCGTTCATCCCCTGTTGCAAACAACGGGCGCGATCCTCCTCGCTGCCATTCCCGGTCATGGCGATAATAGGGATTTGAGGCCAATCCTGATGCGCACGAATGCAACGCGTTGCCTCCAACCCATCCATCACCGGCATCTCCATGTCCATTAAAATGCCATCCAGCTGCGTGTGCGGCAATAACGCCAACGCCTCACCACCATGACTCGCCAATACGACACGGATTCCCCACTCTGCCAGCAGATCTACCATCAACATTCGGTTGCTTTCGTAGTCATCCACCACCAAAAGGCGCACCCCATCCAGCGGTTTGGAATCGGTATGCGCCACGCTATCCGAGGTGGCGGTAGAAAAAGATCGCTCCTCAGCAAGACATAGCTGAGATACACTCTTTAAAAAAGCCATTGCATCCAGAGGCTTACGAAGTATCAAATCGTAACATAGCTCTTGACCTTCATTCTGGTCCACATCATAGCCCGAGATCATCAAGCGGGCTGGAATTCGGCGCATATCTGCGCTATGGCAGATCATCTGACAGGCAGTAAGCCCATCCATGTCCGGCAAGTGCCAATCCATAATCACCAGATGGTAGGGGGTATGGTCCGCAGCGGCATGAAGTGCTTGAATCCCCTCTTCCGCGTAGGAGAAAAAGTCGATATGGCAATAGCCATCATCTTGCAACATATCACGAACCACTGCGGCAACTGAAAGCTCATCGTCCACCACCATAATGCGCCGCGACGCCTTAAACGGATCCCCGTCAACCGGTAGTGATCGCGCAAGTGGCAGCGTAAACCAGAAGCTGCTGCCTCGCTTAAAGCCCCCATCCACACCAATTTCACCGCCCATTGCCTCCACCAATTGGCGACAAATCGCCAAACCCAATCCGGTGCCGCCAAAGCGACGGGTGATGGTGGCATCGCCCTGTACAAACGGCTGAAAAATTTGACTGCGCAGCTCCGGTGTCATCCCAATTCCTGAATCACGCACGGCTATCCGCAGCGCTACCTGCTCATCATCGATGGGGGTGGTAGCCACCTCAACCGTCACCGAACCCTGTTCGGTAAACTTCATCGCATTTGAGGATAAATTCAGTAGAATCTGGTAAATACGCTCACTATCACCAACCAAATCAAGCACACTTCCCGGCGCGATTTGCAACTGAAAGTCGAGCCCCTTTTCATGCGCCAACGGTTCAATGAACCCGACCAGCCGTGACAACAGATCATTCAGTAAAAATGGGTGGCTCTCCAACGGCAACGCCCCAGCCTCCACCTTGGAGAGATCGAGAATATCATTCATCAACCGCAACAAGGCATCCGAACCCTGCAACACATGTTTAATATAACCGTGCTGCTTGGCGGTGAGGTTGGTGGTCATCATCAATTGTGAAAAGCCAAGAATCGCATTCATCGGTGTGCGAATTTCGTGACTCATATTTGCCAAGAACGCGCTTTTAGCTCGATTCGCCGCCTGCGCCTCCTCCATTGCCAGCTTCAGCTCCTGATTGCTCTCCGCACCATTTTCCTGCTCCCGCGCCAATTTCTGGCGCAGGCCCTTCACCTCTTCCCGCAGGGCTGCGATGGTTTGCCAAGCTGTATCACTCATTCCGGCAACATTAGCCTCAATGTTTCATGCTGTCATGGATATATGCGCGAGTATCGCATTGATCAGCCCCAATTCGGCCTGCGGATGGTGCTGGCAGACCCATAATGGCCGCGTTTTTGGCCACATCGCATGCAGCTTCACTGCGTCCTTGGCACTGGTCACCACAGGGAGGGGTTGCGACAACAGCGGCTCCACATCACGCGCGCCGTACCGATGATGATCGGGGAAAAAATGGTGGTGAATCACCGTAACACCTAGCTGTTGCAAGGATGCCACCATCCGTTGCGGCCGGGCAATCCCCGCCACAACCACCACCCGATCAGGCATCGTCTCCGCGCCAGTAACCCCATCCTTCAGGCTCACCACCGGATTGGACCACGCCCACATCCGAGCAGCGATGGGAGGGAGATTCCCCCGACCCTCACCACTGGCCACCACCACATCGGCACGCGCCAATGCCGTGACCGGTTCACGCAACGGCCCTAAGGGAAGCAGTGCGCCATTGCCCAAGCCTGTCGCGGGCAATAGCACCACATCGCAGCTTTTTCCTAGAGTGTGTGCCAATTGCCGATATTGAAAGCCATCATCCAAAATCATGATATCACCACACTCCACCGCCATGCGCGCCGCCTGCACCCGATCACGCCCCGCCAGCACTGGTAAACCGCTCGCTTGCGCCATCATGCACGCCTCATCACCAACCTGACGCGGATCGGCATCGACCAAAACCCGTTGGGGCAGAGCTCCTCGGCCGTGCCGCCCGCCATCCCCACGACAAACCAACACCGGATGCCACCCTCGCGCGACCAATTGCGCCGCCAGCCAAAGCACAAAGGGCGTTTTACCACTACCGCCCACCGTGATGTTCCCCACCGAAATCCAAGGCAGAGGAGGGGGCTCTGCCTGCGCATTCCGCTGCGCTAGGTTCCGCCGATTCAACCATTGATAACTCATGCTCAACGGCATCAGCCATGCTGGTGGTGGCCGTTTACGCCACCAAAACTGCTCAACCATCCGCGTCAGCGCCATCATCGCCCCAACTGGGGGTGATCGCACAAAAGATGATCAATTTCCGTCAATACCGCCTGCAAGACATCACCCTGCGCCTGCATCCAACAGGCCGCCTCACCATGGAGCTGGCGCAGCTCATCGGCATGCTGCAAAAAGCGGTGCACTGCATCGGCAAGCTCTTGGTCATTGCCAGTAACCACCGCCCCACCCACTTGCTGTAGCTGTTGCATCAAACCGCGAAAGTTCTGCACATATGGCCCCGTCAACACCCCGCGCCCACATACCGCCGCCTCCAACGGATTATGGCCACCAAAGTTGGCGATACTGCCTCCCATCACCACCAAGTCGGCAATGGTAAACAGCCCACTCAACACCCCCATGGCATCGACTATCAGTACCGACTCATCCGCCCGCACCGCACGCTGCATACTCCAGCGACAGCTAACTAAACCTAAGTTCTGGCACACCTCCTCCGCAGCATAAAACCGTTCCGGATGGCGCGGCACCACCACCACCAGCAATGCTGGCGCAGCTTGCTGCCACTGCGACCAGTGTTGCAGCAACGCCTGCTCCTCCCCCTCGTGGCTACTCGCCAACAGCAGAATCGGGCGCTGCGCAGAACAGTCCACGCGCTGTCGTAGTGCCTGTGCATCCACTTGCGGTGCGGTGACGGCAGTTTTCAGATTTCCTAAGAACTTCACCCGATTCGCAGCGATACCCAATGCGCGCAACCGTTCACCATCAACGGCACTTTGCACCAGAAAACAGCACACCGGCGCCAACCAACGCCGCCACAACCACCGGGAGGCAAAATAGCGCGGGAAGGAGCGATCCGAAATCCGAGTGTTAAGTCCGATCACCCGCACGCCCGCACGCCGACACGCCGCCAACATTCCCGGCCAAAACTCAGTCTCCGTCAACAGCAGAGCCCGAGGTTGCAAACGGCGAACAAATCGCGCCATCAACCCCGGTAAATCCCATGGCAAATAGCTAACGGTGAGCGTTCCTGCGGCAATCTGCTGTGCCAACAAGCGCTGAGCATGGGCATAACCCGTAGAGGTCACCACGGTGAGATGGATGCTCTCACCACACAGACACAGGGCGGCAATGATCGGAACCACCGAGCCAACCTCCCCCACCGAGCAGGCATGCAACCAAAGACACCCCTGCCTAGAATCAGGTAGATCCAAGGTAAAGTGATGACGCCATTTTATGGCACTGTTTTCAGCTAAGGTCACAGAGTGCTGCGCTATTTGTTGGGCAGTTTGTTGGACAGTTTGTTGCTCCATTGGCACTCCGCACGGATCACACACCGATCACACTTGGGTGCGCGCGCCATACAGGTATAGCGGCCATGCAAAATCAACCAGTGGTGGGCATGCATGAGGTAGTCGTTGGGAATGATTTTGAGCAGCCCCTGCTCCACGGCCAGCGGCGTCTTCCCCGGTGCAAGTCCGGTACGGTTGGCAACACGAAAAATATGCGTATCTACCGCTAGGGTAGGTTGATCAAACAGGATATTGAGCAACACATTGGCAGTTTTTCGCCCCACCCCCGGCAGTGCCTCCAACCCTTGGCGATCATCCGGCACCTCACCACCATGGAGGGCTATCAACTGTTCACTCAATGCAACCAAATACTTGGATTTGTTATTGTAAAGTCCGAGTGATGCGATCAAGGGTTTGACTCCATCCAACCCCAGTGCCACAATCCGTTGAGGGTTATTGGCGACAGCAAACAGCTTAGCGGTCGCCTTATTCACACCGACATCGGTGGATTGGGCGGAAAGCATCACCGCCGTTAGCAGCTCGAATGGCGTGTGATAATGGAGTTCGGTCGTCGGATGCGGACGCTCAGCAGCAAGATGGCCAAACAATCGCACCACCGCTGCCCGCGGTATGGTCACGCGCGCTATTTTGTAGTGGCGCCAGAATCGGCCGCAGCGAGCTGAATCACCACCGGCTTGTGTACCAATCTCCCCGCAGGATTGACCACCTCTTCAACCAGATGAATCGCATCCGCATCAATGGCAATAATCTTACCGTTATACTTGCCCATGTAGTTTCCTACCGTCACCACATAACCTTTGCCTTCGCTATCCTCAAGCATCGCCACCCGCTTATGATCCATGGTGTAAATAGCGACTAAATGCAGAGAGAGCAGGTCAAAATCTTCCAGCACCTCATGGGGACGCGAAGCCAGGCTTGTTTTGCGTTGCAGCAACAGTTTCTCACTATGTTTGGCCACCTTAGCCAGGTAAGAGGCGAAAGGATCACGCAGCCGCTCAATATTAAACACGGGTGCCCGCGCCAGATGACGCATCGCATCCGGAAGGGCATCACCCTGCAACAATGGCGCCACATATTTGCTGCGTAGCGCCTGCTGATGGCGCCGATACCACCGTTGTACCCGCTGTGCAGCTAGATTTCGTGAGACATTAATTGCAGGATCGCTATAGACCACTGCGGGAACCACCTTCCAAGCGTCATCCTGCCGCTGCAATAGCAGCGCATTCAGCTTCACCCGATTACGATCCATCTTGGGATGCTTCTCCAGAAGCAGCACCAATGCCCAATCCCCATCCACGCGTACCGGATTCAGCAGCGATTGCACCACATCACCACCGCGAATCAACTCCATCTGTCGCACCAGCATTAGGCGCATTTTATCCTGCAATCGCTCCGTTTGCGGCATCACCATCATCGCGCTCGCCGCATCGGACTGACCAGCATTCAGCGCAGCTACATACTTCATCGCCATCTGGTGTGCATCCTTCTGATCCGCACTATATGGCTGAACAACATCGATCGCCGCAGCCATTGACTCCGGATGATTATTGGCCCATGCAGGCGTTGCCACCAGCAAAATCATGAACAATCCAACGATCATCTTCATCCCTTACCTCCTCGCCATACCACCCGACGACCAATGAGATCAAAGCCCTGATTCACCATCTTTGCCAAAGTATGCGGATAGAGCTGATGCTCCTGCTGTTGAATCCGTACTCGCAACACATTGGCATCATCATCATCATCCAGAACCGGCACAGCAGCCTGCGCCAAAATCGGACCGTGATCGAGCAAATCATCCACCAAATGCACAGTGCACCCACTCACCTTCACCCCGTGATGCAATGCATCTTCCACCCCATGCGCCCCCGGAAACGCGGGCAGCAATGCAGGATGAATATTAATAATCCGCTCGGAAAAGCGGTGAACAAAACCTTCAGATACAATCCGCATGTAGCCCGCCAACACCACCCATTGGCATGCGTGCTTGGTGATCAGATCTCCACATGCTACATCAAATGCTGCCCGATTCTCGTACGCTTTCGGATCAATATATTGCACTACCGGAACCCCCGCCCGTTGGGCGATCTCCAACGCAGCTGCTTGCGCCCGATCCGCAATCACCACCGTCACCACCACCGGACACGATCCCGCTTGGGCTGCCTGCAAAATCGCCTGCAGATTGCTTCCCCGCCCAGAAGCGAGAACAGCGATAGCAACAGCAGTCACCGCCAAATCAAACCAGCTTCACCAACGCGCCATCACAAGGGTGAATCCTACCGATGCGATAGACCTGTTCCCCCGCTGCTCGCAGAGTCTCCTCCGCCTGCGTTACTTGGGACTCCGCGAGAATCACCACAAAGCCAATCCCCATGTTGAGAATGCGGTAGCGCTCATCGCGTGCCACCTTGGCAAACCCCAACAGATAGTCGAATACCGGCAATACCGGCCATGCAGCAGTATCGACCGTAGCGGCCAATCCACTGGGCAAAATACGCGCAATATTATCAAACATACCGCCACCAGTGATATGTGAAAACCCATGCACCGTTACATTCGCAGCCAGTAAAGCCTTCACCGCTGGCACATAAAGCCGAGTCGGCGCCAGCACGCCATCCAGCGCCGAAGTACCATCAACAAGTTGATCTCGGGCTAAATCCACCTTGCCCAACTCCAACAATTTACGCACCAACGAGAAGCCATTGGAGTGCACACCATTCGAGGCCAACCCCAACATGACATCACCTTTGGCAATGGTAGTACCATCAATAATCTTGGCTCGATCCACCACCCCCACCGAAAAACCACCGATATCATAATGGCCTGGCGCATACATGCCCGGCATCTCAGCAGTCTCGCCGCCGACCAGCGCGCATCCACAAATTTGGCACGCCTCAGCGATCCCTTCAACCACACCGGCAAGCATCTCACCATCAAGCTTGCCGGAAGCAAGGTAATCAAGAAAAAACAACGGCTCTGCCCCTTGTGCCGCCATATCGTTCACACACATTGCCACCGCATCAATTCCCGCCACATGGGGTCGATGGTATTGCTGGAGAAGCAACAGTTTGGTGCCCACACCATCGGTAGAAGAGACCAAAACCGGCTCCGCCATGTGGGAAAAGTTGGCGGCAAAAAGACCCCCAAATCCCCCCAACCCTGCCAACACCTCAGGCCTAGTCGTTGAGGCTACCGCCTGCTTAATGCGACCCACAAAAGCATTGCCTGCATCAATATCGACCCCGCAATCAGCATAGGTCAACCCATCCACTAGCTTAGACATCCAGATTGCGCACCTTCAGTGCATTATCCTGAATAAAATTCCGTCGTGGCTCCACCGCATCACCCATCAAGGTTGAAAATGTCTCATCAGCTGCCACCACATCCTCTAGCGCAACCTGCAACAACACCCGCACCGTTGGATCCATGGTAGTTTCCCACAGCTGTTCGGGATCCATCTCACCCAAACCTTTGTAACGCTGAATAGAGAGCCCGCGCCGTCCCTCTTTTTCAATATAATCCGCAATATCCTGATAGCCCAACACCGCATGCTTTTTGTCACCAAAGGCAATATAGGCACCGGCTTCAACCAACGACTGCGCATTGGCGCACAACTTGACCGCTTCCGTAAACTCCGCAGTAGCCAACAGATCATGATCCAACCGGGATATTTTCATCCGGCCATTATCCTTGCGCTTAAACTGCACCCAATACCCACCAAGATTAACATCCTCGTGCAGCGCCCATGTTAGGGTCTCATCAACCCGCGTTTCCGTTGCGAACACCGCATCAGCCCGTGCCAATCGCTCCCGCAACCGCTCCTCATTGCGCAGCATGCCGACATCAAATTTACCCGTCTCAACCAACAGCCGGAGCACCCGCAAATCCAAGCGCTGGGATAATCGCTGCAATAAAAACGACAAGCGGTGCAAGCTGCGCACGGTAGTACGCAACCGATCACCTACCATCGCCGTAGCGGTAGAGGATGAAAAATAGCTAGCATTTTGAATACCCTCATCAATTAAGAAGGCAAACAGATCATCATCCGAAGCAACATACCGCTTTTTTTTGCCACGGGCAACGCGGTACAGCGGCGGTTGCGCAATGTAGAGATGGCCTCGCTCGACCACCTCACGCATCTGACGATAGAAAAAAGTGAGCAGTAAAGTGAGAATATGCGAACCATCAACATCGGCATCGGTCATCACAATCACCTTATGGTAACGCAACTTGGCAATATTGAAGTCATCTTTGCCAATACCCGCTCCCAATGCGGTGATCATGGTGCCAATCTCTTGATTGCCGAGCATCCTATCAAAACGCGCCCGCTCAACATTCAGAATCTTACCCTTGAGGGGTAAAATCGCCTGATATTTCCGATTGCGCCCCTGTTTGGCCGAACCTCCGGCAGAATCTCCCTCCACCAGGAAGAGTTCGCATAGGGCCGGATCCTTCTCCTGACAATCCGCCAGTTTTCCAGGCAGGCTAGAGATATCCAACGCCCCTTTGCGCCGCGTCAGATCCCGTGCCTTGCGTGCCGCTTCACGCGCAATCGCAGCATCAATCGCTTTCCCGATAATTCGTTGCGCTTCTTTCGGGTTTTCACCGAACCATTCGGCCAGTTTTTCATTCACCACCTGCTCAACAACCGTTCGCACCTCACTAGAAACCAACTTATCTTTGGTTTGGGATGAAAATTTAGGATCGGGAGCCTTGACCGACAACACTGCGGTTAATCCTTCACGGCAATCATCACCAGTCAGTGAAATCTTGAGCTTTTTTAACAGGTTGTTTTCCGCAGCATATTGATTGATGCAGCGGGTTAAGGCAGAACGAAATCCCGCCAAGTGGGTGCCACCATCGCGCTGAGGAATATTGTTGGTAAAGCAGTACACATTTTCTTGATACGAATCCGTCCACTGCATCGATAGATCAATCAACACCTCATTGCGTTCACCAGCAATGGTCAAACACTCGATATGCAATGGATTGCGTGCCCGATTCAGATGTTTGACAAAGGCAGATATTCCACCCTCATATGCAAACACGACGCGATTATCGTTGCGTTCGTCATAGACCTCTATGTGCACGCCACTGTTAAGAAAAGAGAGCTCACGGAGGCGGCTTCCCAGGGTTTCAAACACAAAATTACGATGAGAAAATATCTCTAAACTCGGTAAAAAGCAGATCTCGGTGCCGGTATGGCTGGCGTCACCCACCACTTTGAGCGATTCAACCGGATCTCCCCTCATGTATTTCTGATAATAGGCATGACCATGACGATAGATCGTCAGCTTTAACCATTCGGAGAGGGCATTCACCACGGAGACGCCAACCCCATGGAGTCCACCAGAAACCTTGTACGAATTATTATCAAATTTACCACCGGCATGGAGCACCGTCATGATCACCTCTGCCGCCGACACCCCCTCTTCCGAGTGGATATCTACCGGAATTCCCCGCCCATTGTCGCGCACGGTAACCGAATCATTCGAGTGTAAAATCACCTCAATACGATCACAATGGCCAGCTAATGCCTCATCAATGGCATTATCGACCACCTCAAACACCATATGATGCAGACCAGTGCCATCATCGGTATCACCAATGTACATCCCCGGCCGTTTGCGCACCGCATCTAATCCACGCAGCACCTTGATACTATCACTGCCGTAGGCATCATCATGATGCTTCTGCTCTTCACTTATCTGTGTTTCACTCATCTATGATCACCCATTTAGCCATCTACTCCATTGCACCGATCTTGAAAATGGTGCCTTGCGGTTTCATTGGTCGTCAACCGTACCAATCGATTATCGAATTGTCTTCCATTCGCGAACAAGCCATTGGTCGCATACTCGGAGCTACTCCCTGGAGCCGTAAGCAGCACCTGTCCTGGATACGCTGCTAATCGATCCAGCACAGCGTGACGCCAATCCTCATCTAGCGCATCAAAACAGTCATCCAACATCAATACTGGATAGAGATGCCGTGCCATCGCTTGTAGCTGGCACTCCACCAACCGTAACGCCACTGCGGCTACCCGTTGCTGACCATGTGATCCATATTGATGAATCTCATGGTCATCTCGCAATATCTGCAGTGCATCACAATGGGGTCCAATTTTCAGTGGTTTTCCACTAACCTGTTGTTGACGCAACACTATCAACCACGCTTCCGCTATCATAGGTGTGGCACTATGAAATCTCAGCGCCAGTGAACTCCCTAGCCACAACTCCTTCGCTAAAAGAGCGTTTATTTGCGCTAGCAATCGTTCACGCGCCTCCATCCAGAGATAGCCAGCGCGAACCAACTGCAAATTCCACGGCTCAATTTGCACCGCCGGTGCCTGCTGACGCACCAGTCGTGCGCGTTGTAATAACGCACGACCATAGCGAGTATATTCATGGCGTAACAACGGTGAACAGGATAACAATAGACGATCCAACCAGTGGCGTCGTACCTTCGGTGTGCCATCCACCAAACGCTCCGCTTGTGGCGACTCCGTAACCACAGCCAAATACTCATGCAGAGTCTTGCGTGAACTGACCTGCCGCCCCTGCAATGCAATCACCACCGATTTCCGATTGCCATTCGCCTCCACATTCATCAAACCATAACGGTGCCAATCCCCACGCACCAAGTAGCGATCATGTTGCCAATGTACCAAATCTCGCGTCCGACTACGACGAAAAGAAGTTCCATTGGCCATCATCTGTACCGACTCCAATAGACTAGTTTTTCCACTGCCATTGGCACCATGTATAAGATTGATACCTTTACCGAATTCAATTTTATACTCAAGATGGCAACGAAAACTTTTCAGCAACATGCGTCGCAAATGTAGTGCGGGAATATTGGCTGCTATTGGTGTAAATATATTCGAGGTCACTGAATCGCTAACGGCATCACTATAAATTTTTTCTCAATACCCAAGGCGACCTCACTGATAAGGATCGGCGCCTTCACCATTTCCAACTCCATCTCCACCATATCTGTTTGTAATACCGCCAATACATCCCGTATATAACGCGCGTTCATCCCAATATTAATCTCTTCACCCTGGTATTGAAGTGCAAGAAAATCTTCCGCGATCTCCTGATCTTTATTGACCGTGACCAGATGTAGGGCATTATCTGAAAAAGTGGCACGCACATCATGGGTAAATTCATTCGCCAAGACAATAAAACGCCGAAGAATTTGATCAAATTCTTTTTTAGGTAGCGTGATTTTCAAACTATTATTACTGGGTAAAACCTCTTCATAAAGTGGATATCGCGCATCAATGATTTTACTGCTGACGCTATGGGCACCGATACGCAATTGAATATGCCGTGTTCCTAAAGTAAGGGTAGCATCCTGTTCTTCAAAATCTTCACTTAACCGTTGAAACTCTTGTACCGCTTTTTTAGGCACAATAATTTGAACCGGTTCTTCAATATCCAATGGAGGTTCTAGTTCATATTGGCAAAAACTTAAGCGATGCGCATCGGTTGAGACCAAACGCAACCCATGCTCAGCAGATCCTTCGATCAATAGTCCTGTTAAATGCAGTCGCGTCGTATCATCCGAAATAGAGAACTTCGTCGCAGCAATCATTTCAGCGAGTACTCCGCTTGGGATGGTAATCTCAGTACCACTAATCTCTTGATGAATCACTGGGTATTCATCCGCTGGAATGGTTTTTAACCCCACCATGCTACGGCCACTTCGCATATTAAGTTTTTGATTTTCCAATATAACTTGTATGGTATCTACATTAATCCATTCGCGTAAAAGATCATAGAGTGTTTTGGCAGCTACTGTGATAGAGCCTTGTTCAATCACTTCCGCATCAATTTTGGTATGAATTGATAGCTCCATATCCGTTGCTGTTAATAGCAATCTATTTTCTTCAGTGCGCAATAAAACATTTGCGAGGCAAGGCTTGGTATTGCTTTTCTCAACAATGTTGAGACAACGCTGAATAGCTAGTTGAAACAGTTTACGGTCAATTTGGAAATGCATTAGTCAACTCCTATAAGAAAGTTTTTATAAATATAAATATTATTCGTAGTCATAGAGAACACTAGTTGCAGTGTATAAGTGAATATCAACCATTTTTACAAGATGTTATTGTCAAGATTGCAAGTGAATATGACGCTTAAAAACTGTGGATAGATCGGGGATAATTGATACGATCATGGTGTCTTTCGATAGGAGATGCTGTTATCTCCATATTGTGCACAGGTTGCGAATGGTAGTGTTAACAGTTTGTGGGTATTGGATAATGAAGCGCATGAAAAGTCGTTGGAAATTATGGTCGTTGTGATTTTATACGGGCGATGATTCGGTCAATTTCAATATTTATATCATGATCTTGCTCGCGTAGTCCTGCGATTTTTCGTACTGCGTAAAGTACAGTAGTATGATCGCGTCCACCAAACCTATCCGCAATCTCTGGCAGAGACATGGTGGTCAACGCTTTACTGACATACATAGCAATTTGGCGCGGTAATACGATATTTTTACGCCGACTTCTTCCTTTGATATCATTGATTCGAAGGTTGTAATATTCCGCGATCAACTGTTGGATATCTTCAATGGTTATGCGTTTAATCTGTATATTTAACAGATCGGGTAGTACCTCTTTGGCCAATCGCATATCAATGGCACGGTTTAAGAGCGTGGATTGTGCGGATAATCTTGTCAGTGCACCTTCGAGTTCACGAATATTACTTGTGATACGGCTAGCCAACAGCTCGCTAATTTCTGGTGCAAGGATTAACCCTGCCAGCTCCGCTTTACTTGCGAGAATCGCCAGCCGGGTTTCAAGATCTGGGGGTTGGACATCAGCCACCAATCCCCAGTTAAAGCGTGAACGCAACCGCTCTTCAAGGTGTTTAAGTGCTCCCGGTGGTTGATCAGAGGTCAGGAGGATCTGTTTATTGGCCTTGTGCAAGGTATCGAAGGTATGGAAAAACTCCTCTTGGGTGCCGGTTTTTCCTGCAATGAATTGGACATCATCCAAAATGAGAAGATCTACCTCACGGTAGCTGGCACGAAAGGCTTCGTTTTTACCGTTGCGTATGGCATTGATCATATCGTTGGTAAACCGTTCACCAGAACGAAAGGCGATTTTGCATTTCGGGTTATTGGCCAGTACCCGATTGGCTACTGCAGTAATCAAATGGGTTTTACCTAAGCCAACCCCACCATGAATGTAGAGTGGATTGTATCGCATACCGGGGTGTTCTGCGACCGCAAGGCTTGCAGCATGACAGAACTCATTGCTGGATCCCACAATAAAATTTTCAAAGGTAAAGCGGGGCTCTAACCCTTCATTGGTGGCGATGGTGGGAGTGGGAGCGCGTTTCACCAAACTGGTTTTCACTCGGTAATGGAGTGTGGTGCCGTCGGGGAAATATTCTGGGATTAGGGATTCGATTGCGTGATGAAACCGTTGCTTGAAACCATCACGAAAAAATCGACTGGGAATCAGAATCGTGAGTTTATTATTTTGTATTTCAATTGAGGTATTGCGTACCCAGGCATCATATTCGGCAGCATGGGATTGTTCCTCAAGTGCTTGGGTAAGATGAAGCCATCGCGGGTCTGTGATCATGATTTGAATACTACCGAGGAATGCCTTATATCGCAAAATGATTGGTACGAACTCAGCGCGTAGTGTAGCAACTTAGCTCACTCCTAATTTTTCCGATAGCGGCGCTTGTTGCGCAAGGTTCACTGCAGTAATTGGTTGTGGGCTCAACGCTGCCGTGTGACCAGTTGAGTATGATCAACGCGGCAAGCTCCGCCTGGTGTTGAATGCGGTTGTCACCATACCGTTCCATCAGCATCGATGCCAAATCTATGATGCGACGGCCAGCACTCGCTTCGCCCTCCAGAAGGGTGCGAAGCGCCTTGGCTTGTGTGCGTGCTTCGGCTGTTATGTTTACCTTTATTTGAGGGGAGTCATCCCACGATCAGCAAGAGTTCCCGAATCCACACATGACCACTCTCTGTCTGTAGCGGAAGATGGGTCAAGGAGGAGTGCGGAGCGAAGCGTAGCAAGCTCCTTGAGGCATCTGGAGCGGAAGTAATCTTGGGCATGTGCGGATTCGGGGGACGGGTAATCAGTCGCTCTAATCGGCCTGCCGCATCGTGGTACGAAACCCCTGAAAAGAATATACTGTCCCCGATTTCATGGCATCGTGGTACGAAACCCCTGAAAAGAATATACTGTCCCCGATTTCATGGCTTAGTTGTAATATCCGCGAAACAAGCCCTGACCCCTAATTACTTGCCATAGCTAGTTCAATTTGTGAACATTCGCGGCATGCCGAATGAAATAGACACTGCATTCAACTATCGCCTGCTGAAACTGATTGAGGCGCGTCCAGAAACTAGCCAGCGGGAGCTGGCCTCCGAGCTGGGGCTTTCACTGGGTAAGGTGAACTACTGCTTGAAGGCCTTCATCGCCAGAGGACTGGTGAAGGTCAACAGCTTCCGCCGCAGCGACAACAAGCTGGCCTATGCCTATCTGCTTACGCCCAAGGGTATCGAGGAAAAAACACGGATAACGCTGGTTTTCTTTCGCCGAGCAGAAGCTGAATATGAAGTATTAAAAGGGGAAATCGAAAATATCGATCAGGCTGCATCCACATTGTCATCCCGGAAGACGCATTGATATGGCTACGCCTTCGATTGTAATTGAAGCCGGGCGCACCGAGCGCCATTATTGGAATGATCTGTGGCGCTATCGCGAATTGGTGACTACTCAGCACCCTGCCCAAAAATGGCTGTAACTGCTCAGATCAGGGGATGAGCCGAGTAGTTACGCGAATTGTTCCTTTTTCTGGCCTGGCGCGACATTCTTGTGCGCTACAAGCAGACGGTAATCGGCATTGCGTGGGCGTTAATTCGACCTGTGCTGACGATGGTGGTCTTTACCGTGATATTCAGCAAGCTGGCCAAACTCCCTCCGATGCCGGAGCGCCGTATCCGATTATGGTATTCGCGGCCATGCTGCCGTGGCAGTTCTTTGCCACAGCTTTTGCCGAGGCCGGCAACAGCCTGATCAGTAACTCGGGGATGATATCGAAAGTTTCAAGAGCTGTGAGGAGATTACCGCGTGGCAAAAGGCTCGATGGAATTTGTCATGACAGGCGAACCTATAGTGCAACGATTCGAGAGTTTATAGTCATTGGCGAAGCGATTACATGATTGATGGCTGGCATGATGATAAAACGCGGGACGGGCGAAGTCGGATGATGAAAGGAAATGTCACAATGGCAGACCTGACCCCTTTGGGTGTAGCGAAGAATCAAAACAGGAGGATACGGCGATGTCATTAAAAATGATTATTGATTACCCCGAT
>JAUZRF010000070.1 GCA_030950645.1 Mariprofundales bacterium | reverse complement strand
TAAATAGTATACTGTCCCCGGTTTCCCGCTGTCCCCGGTTTCCCGATGTTACCCGTGCTGCCGTCTGCGTGTGGCCATAAAGGCTTGAAATAGTTCGGGGCTGCTGGCCTTGAGGGCACGGCGGCGGTTGGGGTCGGGGGCGGATGGACTTTCGTGGCGTAGTAGATCTTGGATGCGCTGGTAGTGGTGCCAACCGGGTGTTGGCGCCGCGAGGGCGAATTCGGCTGGAGACACTGTTTCTAGTTTGCCATACAGCGCCATCAGGGCGGGGAAATCCTCGGTGCCAAGCGCTGGATCGAATTGGGTGAACTGTTGCCAGTACCGTTGCAGGGCGCAGGCGTGAAGATCCGACTGCTCTAGCGCGGAGGCGGCATCGTTCGGTTGCAGCCAGCAGAACAGCATCCATGCCTGTTGTGCGGCGGTCTGTTCACCCATCGCGGTTAGGGCGGCGATGCGGCACCGGTGCAGGCGGGCATGGGTGTGCCAGTCGGGGGTGTGTGCAATCGATGCCAGACACTGTTGCCAGCTCTGTGCTCGGAGCCATGCCTCGCTGGCGTGGTGTGGATCCAGCGGAAGCGAAGCCATGGCTTGGGCCACTGCCCGCCACAGCGGTAGCATAATATCGTTGGCGCGGCGGGGGAACTCCTCTGCGGCTGCGGGGGCGATCACGCGATCCAGATAGTCGAACCATGCTACGGGTTGCGTAATCTCCAGCCCCTCCATCGCGGTGTGAATTGCCTCCAGTTTTGTCAGCGAGGCGTGGTTGCCAAGCTGGTCGCGTGCTTGCGCGAATAGGGTTGCTACCGCATGGTTGCGTTGTAGCACCATCTGCCGCAACCGATCCAGCATCATGGTCTGCGGTGCATCCATGAAGAGATCCAGCTGCATCCGCGCGGCCTTGGGGACGAGCCGTAACTGGAAGCGGCGGTTGGTTTTCTCATCGCGGAACAGGCGTAGTGGCTGCCCTGCGATGTTCCCCCAGCCATGCCAGGTTTTCGGTTTGATTTCCAGCCCCATCGCTTGTGCATACGCGAGTGCGGCATCTAGCCGCTCCAGCAGTTGTGGCTGGCCGTTGATCTGTGTCTCTTCCAGAAAAGCGACTTCACCCATCCGCCACGCCTCGTACTCCTCGCTAGGCAAGTAGTGGTTGGTCAATAGATATGCCACCGCATCCCAGCCGCCGTGGCTGGCCAGGGTTTGCTCTACCAATGCCGGGGTGTCACGCTGAATTTGGGCAGTTACCGCCATTTTTTGACGGAGTGGTGAGTCGTTATCGTCCACAAGCAGAAAGCTCCTGCATCTGGCCACAGTCGGGTCGCTCATGCGCCTTGAATGGGGTTAGCAGTGGGGCGTCACGCGTGCGTACATGCAGTGATCCTCGGTCTCGATTCGCGCAGGCACTGTCTCTCGGCAGTCCCACAGCGTCTCTTCCCAGTGGTGAATCCTTCCCTGATCGCCACAAATCGGGCACTCCCAGTAAATATGGTTGTCACTTGGATCGATGGTGGCCGCAATCTCGCCGGGGCAGGGTTGGTGGTTGGGTCGGCGCCGACAGTGAAGGCCCATCGTTGGCGGATCCTCGTAATAGCCTTCGCTGGTTGCGATACTGATAATGAATCGTAACTACTGAGGTCGTTGCTGTGCCAACCACGATTTTACTGCTTGGTAGCGGTACTGCTCCAAACCGCCGAAGCCGGGCAGTGCATGTGCCTTGAGGCGGCTTAGCAGCGGGTTGGTGATGCCGCACAGGAAGCGAGTCAACATCTCGGTGGAGAGCGGGGTATCGCTGGCTGCCAAGAGCGGAGCGGTTAGGGCATCCGCATCCAAATCACTCAGCGGCGGCAGGGGGCGTCCGGCGGGTAGGGTGGCTGGCGCGCTACGGCAGACCGAGCAGTGGCCGCAGGGCTCGGTCTGGCGCTGATCGCCGAAGTGGTGCGCCAGTTGCCGGCTTAGGCAGTGATCGCTTTCGATGAACTCCAGCATCTGACCGATGCGCTCGATCTCGCGCGCCTCTTTTTGCTGGAAGGTAGCGAACAGGTCGTCCGCTAGCACCGCTGCGTCAAAGCCACCATTGGCCAGTGTAAACACCTCGGTCATCTGCATGCTCTCCAGATCAATGTAACGCTTGTCGCTGAAATACTCCAGCGCGGTGATGATGCGTTGGCGCTCACTGCCGGAGTGGTGGGGGGCGAGCGCATCAATGGCATCAAAATCCACCGTCCACCAGATTTGCGCCCGTTGTGAACCATCGACAATCGCCTGCACAAAGCTGCGCCGCTCGCCGCTAAAGTGATCAATTAAGTCCTGTTCTGGGATCAAGAGCTTGAAGCGAAAATTGGCAAAATAGCTATAGAGAGGTTGGATTATGCCGCGCATTTCCAGATAAACCAGCAGCGTTTTTAGAGGCAGCGGCCGGATGTTGCTGGCACGGGAAAGTGTCAGTATCTTGACCTCCCACTTGGCTTCACCTGAATTCAGATCATTTTGGTCGCGACCGATTTGCTGGATCGCCTCCAACACGGTGCGGATGCCAGCCAGCTCCGGCGTGTCACCATAAATGAAGTTCTCCAGCACATGGATACCGTCGCGATTGGCCAGCATTAGGCAGTCCGACACCGCACCATCGCGACCGGCGCGCCCAATCTCCTGGCTGTAGCTTTCCAGCGATTTTGGCAGGTCGTAGTGGATCACCTGACGAATATTGCTTTTGTCGATCCCCATGCCGAAGGCGATGGTGGCAACGATGCAGTCGATCTCCCCATCCATGAATCGCTGCTGAATCTGCTGTCTGGCTTCACTCTTCATGCCTGCGTGGTAGGCCTGTGCATCGATGTGGTGGCGCTGCAGGGTGGCGGCGACCTGCTCCGCTGTTTTGTGCAGCGTGACATAGACAATCGAGGATTGACCGCACCGTGGCTGTAGCCAATTGCAGAGTTGCTGTACTTTTTCTATCTCTGGAGAGGCCGCAATGGTGAGGTGAAGGTTGGCACGATAGAAGCCGGTGGTGATCACATCGTCGGGCGCAATGGCAAACTTGTCGCGCATATCCTCCATCACCGCCGGGGTGGCGGTGGCGGTTAGCAGCAGGACTTGGGGAATGCCGAGCTGCTTCTGGTAGCGCGGTAGCTTGAGGTAATCGGGGCGAAAGTTATGCCCCCATTCCGAGATGCAGTGCGCCTCATCAATCACCAGCAATGAGATGGGAACCCGAGCAATAAAGTTACGAAAACGCTCGTTTTTCATTCGTTCAACCGAGATCATCAGGATCTTGATTTTGCCCTGTTGCACCCCAGCCATCACCGCCGAACCCTCCTCACGACTTTGGGTGCTATCAATGGCAGCGGCGGGAATATGGCGCGCGCACAGAAAATCGAGCTGATCCTTGATCAGTGCCAGTAGCGGTGAAACCACCAGGGTGAGGTGGGGAAGTTGCAGCGCAGGTAGCTGATAGCACAACGATTTTCCCGATCCCGTAGGAAAGATTGCCGCCGCCGAGCGCCCCGCAACAACGGCACCAATCACCTCAGCCTGGCCTAGACGGAAAGTGTCCAGACCAAAGTGGCGCTTGAGGGCATCGTGCAGTGGTGATGGTGGGTTAATTGGATGTTGGGTCAAGTCCGGAATGATGGCTTTCTTCAATGGTATCAGGGACTTAATGTACCACGCGTCCTGGCGCGCCGCAGCATCGCTTGAATTTTTTGCCGGAGCCGCAGGGGCAGGACGCGTTGCGACCAACCTTGTTGCTTGTGGTTGGCGGTGGTGACATCTCCCCACCATCAGAACGGCGGCGCGAGAATGCGATTAGCGAGTCCACTGAGGGGGCGAGGGTGGTGAGACTGATCTGTTGCAACTTCTCCTTGGAGATGCTCTTTTCTTGCGCCTGTTTGACGATGTTGTTCAGATAGTCCTCATGGGTTAGCATCATTAGGGAGAAAAAGGCATCGGAATAGGGCTCATCCGTGATCGTTAGATTGAGGGTCCAGAAATCCCAACGCAGCGATATTGCTGCCATCAGCCCCCGCGCCCACAAGGTTGCATCCTTTTCAGCTGAGGGATCATTGAATCCTGAGTGGTGAAAGGGGCAGTAGAGCATGTTGTCATGATAGTCTGATAGCAGACGATTATATGTTTCGATTAGCAGATTCACCACCGTAGAAGCCTCTTCCGTACTGGCCCACGGTGATTCTCCACGGCCAATGATTTGAGGTAGCCACTCATCCGGCATGATGATTTCCGGGGTTATTACTATCCCAAACAGAAGCCCATGCACCCACGAGAGCGTGATGCTATTGTCGTGGCTCTCGCTCCGGAGTTGATGGAGGAATTGCTCGAGTATCTCCGTCTCTTCGTCATCGAAGAGCGGTGGATCATCCTCTTCCTGAGAGCCATTATCAAAAAAATGCAAGAGCTTGAGGGTTGAAATCAGGTTTTTCTTACTAATCAGCGCATAGTTGCCAGGAAGACGGGGCAATATTATCTTTTGGCGTAGCAGCTTTCGTAGATCATCCAGGCCGTCAAAAATATCTATAAGATCATCGTCTTCGGCCAGGCTAAAAATAGGATCCTCCATTTCGAAAAGTGCGAGATGTACGGAAGTGATGACAATATCGTTCAACATCTCTGGTGCGAGTTCGCTATTGCCTAGACAATGCGTAAACCAGTCGATCAGCTTCGCACGAGATAGCGAGTTCTGTAGGTAGAGCACCGCCATCGCGCTGCAGAAAGGCCCCCTAGCGAGGGCGTAGAGACCCGGTGCTAGGCTTGCTTCCATCAGGGGCGCTGGGTGCGGGCAGACGGAGGCGAGGATTTGGGATAGGTGCAACATCATCATCCCCCCAGTCACCGTATATGCCTCCTCACCGTGGTTGATGAAAAGATCCCGAATCGGTGGGAAGGCCGCCTCGTCGTGCATGGCAGCAGCCAGATAGATGGCGAAGAATTGCAGCATGTACTCTTCGCAATGTTCGTTTTCGATATCCAGGATCGCTTTTGGGGTCATGCGCAGGGCGTGATGCAGTGTCTCTTTGAGTTGATCGTAATGGTTAAGCGCCGCCAGCAGTGCCTCCTCGGGCAGATCATCACCGCTGGGAAAACTTAGTTCGGCAAGAATTTGATCCTCATTCCATAGCATAACTCACGCTCCTTTTTCGGTAACGATTCAGATCACTCCCGGTTTTCCCGATAGCGGCGTTAAAAAATGTGCCAGAGGCTCGATAGGTTTCGGGTAACAATTCAGCGACGGTTTGACCAGTTACAGCTGAGCTACCCTCCATGACGGTAATTAACGGGTCCAATCCTCAATCATGTAGTCATAGCCCTGTTCAGCGAGGAAGCGCTGGCGGTTGGCGGCGTATTTGAGCTCCTCGGAGTCATCCGAGACCAGGGTATAGAAGAATGCGGGGCCTCCCTTGGGGCGCAGAATACGGCCTAAGCGTTGTGCCTCCTCCTGGCGGGAGCCGAAGCTGCCGGAGATCTGGATGGCGATCGAGGCGTCCGGCAGGTCGATGGCATAGTTGGCCACCTTGGAGACCACCAGCAGGCGCAGCTCACCAGCACGGAAGGCGGCGTAGAGCAGCTCGCGCTCGGCCGAACGCATGCGACCGGTAATCACTGGCGCTCCCAGATGCTCCGCGATGCGTTGCAGTTGCTTAATGTACTGGCCGATCACCAGAATACCTTCGCCAGCGTGTTTCTCTACCAGTGCTTTCGCAACCTCATCCTTGATGCGGTTTTCGGCAGCGATGCGGTAGGCTTGGCGCCGATCTTCGGCTATGGCGTGGGCGAAATGATCCTCTTGTGACATTGGCACCCGAATCTCGATGCAGTGCGCCTCGGCGATATGTCCCGACTGCTCCAACTCACGCCAGGGGAGGTCGTACCGTTTAGGGCCGATCAGCGAGAAGACATCGCCCTCCTTGCCATCCTCGCGAATCAGGGTGGCGGTCAGCCCTAGTCGTCGCCGTGCCTGAATCTCGGCGACGGCTCGAAACACGGGTGCTGGCAGCACATGCACCTCATCGAAGATGATCAGCCCCCAATCGTGGTTGGTGATGAGTTTGAGGTTCGGCATCTCCCCATCCTTGTGCTGCCGGTAGGTGAGCATCTGGTAGGTGGCGATGGTGACGGGTTGAATCACTTTGCGCGCGCCGGTGTACTCGCCGATCTGTTCTAATTCGAGGTCGGTTTTATCTATGAGCTCTGCCTGCCACTGATGGGCGGCGGCGGTGTTGGGGGTGACGATCAGGGTGCGCATGGCGATGCGCGCCATGATCGCCATCCCGACCACCGTTTTTCCAGCGCCACAGGCCAGTACCACCACGCCATGGCTACCGGCAGCAACAAAGGCATCCGCAGCCTGTTGTTGGTAGCTGCGCAGGGAGAAGGGGTGACCATCGCTGGCGGTGTGGCTGCGCAGGGCCAGTCGCAGTTCTGGGGCATCGGTGAAGCCTGCCTGATCATCGACTGGGAATCCGAGCTTGATCAGTGCGTGTTTGAGTAGCCCACGATGCGCTGGATTGATGTGGAAGGATTGGGCGTCGACCTGCTGCTGAACCAAGGTGGTAACACTCTTTTCTTTGGCAATTTGGGCGGCAATGAAGGGGTCATGCACCGTCAGTAGCAGGGTGGGAGTGTTCGGGATTTGGCTCAACACCACCTGGCCGTAACGGGCAAAGGTGCGGCGCAACTCTTCGAGCACATTGGCGGGGATGGCGTATTTGCTGTAGCGCGTCAGCGCTGCTTCGGCCTCTTTCTGGGTGTGGCCTGCGGCAGCGGCGTTCCATAGGCTCAACGGATGGAGGCGGTAGCTGTGGATATGCTCGGGCGACTTCTCCAGCTCAGCAAAAGGGGCGATGGCATCGCGCGCTTCGGCAAACTGCGGGTTATGGGTCTCCAGCAGTAGCGAGTGATCGCCCTGCACGATTAAGGGGCGCTCGGGATGATAGCTCATCAGAGGGAGCTACTCAGCACCTTACCAAAAAATGGCTGTAACTGCTTAGATTGCTTACCGTTTTCCGGATAGCAAGGCGAAAAAGCGGAGTGTACTACTGTCAATGAGCATGTTTCAACGCCGCTATCAGGAAAACCTGAAGTGAGCTGAGTAGTTACCATCAGAGTTTGTCGAGGTCGAGTTCATGCACCTCTTCATTCTCCAGTTCGCGCAGTTTCATGATGTGTTTGGTTTGCAGGGTGACTATCTGTTTGAGCAGGGTGTAGCCCGCTTTGGTCTTGCGGGTCGGGACGAGTTTCATCATGCTATAGTAATCCGAGTCAATGCGGGCAATGATCTGTTTGGACTTGCTGGTGCGTGTCTTTTGGTAGCATACCTCGATCCAGTTGCCTTTTCGGCGCACATCCTGCTGCATCCATGCTCCGATTGTGACTTGACCACTGACCCATACCTTGGGCTTGATCACCGTATCGAGCATGATCCCAGCCTCTTTGCAACTGATGATAAATGCGTAGGCATCGGTGCTGGCATCAAGCAGTACAATCTCAGGGTGATCGGGAAACGGCTGGCTCAAGGCAAATCCCGCCGCACTTAGCTTGGCGATGGAGCCTCCATCCTCCAGCAGCAGTACCATGGATGTGGCTGCGACATGGGCAATCGGTTTGCGTGATTTCTGCTTGTCGAATTGGTAGTTGATCGCTTGCGGTAGCGGTTTCTGGATCGATTCGAGCACGGCGCGTAGCTTTTTGAGGGTAGTTGGCTCGCGATTGAATGCCTTGGGATCGATCTGCAGGGTAATCATCTGCTCCACCGAGGTCAGGGTACAGAATTCGGCCAGTTTGGGCAGGATCGTGTGGCTGCAATCTGGTGGTAACTGGATCTCTCCGCTCGGTGATATGAAGCCGTGGACTTTGGCCTTTTGTGCTGCACCACGCCATCCGGGAGCAGGAAACTGGACGGTGTCACCACGAACCAATTCATGAAACTGTGGATGCAGATAGATGCGCTGGTGGGCGATATTGATGTCATGGAGCGCCGTTGCTGGCGATTTGGTGAATAGCTCCGACCAGTCGGCCTGAAGTAACGTTCCTGTTGCTTGGATTTGTAGCCATTGGATGAGACAATTCGCATCCAGCCAGCATTCGGTGGGCAGTTCGGCCAACAGCGCGAATACGGCTTTTTGTTCAATCTTTTCCAAATCATCGCAAGGGAATAGCATGCTGTCCATCTGTTTGAATTGACGGCTTCCCCACGCATTCCAGTTGATTTTTTGTGGTACTAGTAGCATGTTGTTTTTCGCTAGCAGACCGTTGATATAGAGGCTGATGACATGAAACTTGAGGTGCTCGATATCGTCAATCACCAAAGTTTTGGCCAGTTTCTTGAGCGTGTTTTTAGCCAGTGTGTTCTGCTGGGTATAGGCCATGGGGAAGAAGTGTGACGCCACCCACAAGCGCCACATTAGGTGATCGTTGGACCATGGGGATGGGCGTTCAGCCGCGCAGGGTTGTGCTAGCCATTGTTGGCGTATGGTGTTGGCAAGATCGGCTCTAAGTTTGTCCCAGTGGGGCGCAAGTAGCGTCTTTGCCTCGGTGGTGAGGCTCAGGCACGCGTATCGTGGATTATTGCCGCTGGTATCGATTCCGATGAGTCCGAGCAGGCAGAGCTTGCGTAGCTGCTGCGGCAAGTTGGCCTCAAGCGATTTGCGTAGGTTGATCTCTTCTCTTTCAATGTAGTAGTGCGAGTTGACGGTTACTGTGATGCAGGGCAGATCTGGGAAGTGCTGCTTGAGGCTGTTAAAGTCTTCGATGGGGCGGTGCTGCAGGGCGTACAGCAAGCGCCAGTCATCATCCTGGATCGCTTGCATGGCTTCGGTCTCGCGCGCATGAATCCCGTGGATGGCTAGCCAGGTAGCCAGTTCATTCTTCGTCGGTTTCGGCTGTGTCATCGTTTGCTGAACTGGAGCTGGAACCAGCTGCAGCAGCAGTGGCATGGTGGCTTTGGTGACCAGTGTCAACCAGCTGTTCGGGGCGTCATTGTTACGCCGTGTGATGAGGAATTCAGCAGGTAGGCACAGGCGATTGCCATGCTTAAACAGGATCCCGCGTTTGATCAATATGGCCACGGTCTCGGCATCTTCATCGCGCAGTGGGTCTTCGAGCCATCCGGTCTGGTTGGCCAGCGAACTGATCAGCAGGGTGATATTATCCGACGAGTGGACCCAGTGAACCCCAGCCCGTTTTCTGGTGGTTACTGCGCTGGAGAAGACGGTTTTATTGGCCAATGCACGATGGTAGCTGTTGTCATAACGGTGGTGCAGGCAGGCTTGCCCCAGCGATGAGTTGCACAGGGGTTTGAGCTCCTGCTCGAACCCTTCCAAGGTGGCCTCGCTACATTGTGCACGCCAAAAGCTCAGGGGCTCCAGCATTAGTGGTTGCCGCCATTGCCCCGACGACGCTTCTCTTCATGACCGGAGAGGCCGAAGCGGCGGCCAAGCTCGTGCAGAACATCGTCGGCGGTGAGATCGTGGTGCGCCAGCATCACCAGGGAGTGAAACCAGAGATCCGCGGTCTCGTAGATGATCTGTTCGCGTGCGCCGTTCTTGGCGGCGATGATGGTCTCGACTGCCTCTTCACCAATCTTTTCCAACATCTTGTCCGGATTGGCGTAGAGTGAGGCCACATAGGAGTTGTCCGCAGACTCGCCCTTGCGTGCCTCCAGTACCTCAGTGAGTTGTTGCAGAATCGAAGCATTGATGGTGCGTTTATTCATGATATCGGCTCCTCAATGACGCTCCAGTGATCATCAACTTGTTGGCGATAAAAGCAGGATTTGCGGTTGGTGTGGCAGGCGGAGCCGGTCTGCGCAA
>JAUZRF010000007.1 GCA_030950645.1 Mariprofundales bacterium | reverse complement strand
TTTTGGAGCACACCATAAATCAGACCACCACCACCCTACAGCTGACGGATCTCAGCACCGATCAACTCGCCACCTTATGTGGCCATGAGCATGACACCTTGCGTCGTATCGAAGCCTGCTTCGGCGTGCATATTTTAGGCGCCATCGGCGACTGGAAAATCTCAGGCGAACGCTGCCAACAAGCTGCCAACGCCCTCACCACCATGACCGTACAGGTGCGCGCAGGAGAGCCCCTTCCGCCTGAGGATGTTGAACAGATCATGCATGCTTCAACCACCCAGCCACCAGCAGAAGCCAGCGAAGATTCCAGCCTGCCGCGTGGCGAGCAGCAAGGGCAAACCGAGGCGTTGGTGCTTGATGCAGGACGCCGTCAAGTGCGGGGGAAATCGCCCAATCAGCGCCACTATCTGGCGATGATCCACAGCAACACGCTCACCCTTTCCATGGGACCGGCAGGCTCCGGGAAGAGCTGGTTGGCGGTCGCATCTGCCGTCTCTGACCTGCTCTCTGGGCAGGTTGAGCGCATCATCCTGACCCGCCCTGCGGTGGAGGCGGGCGAGCGGCTTGGCTTTCTCCCCGGCGATCTCCAGCAGAAGGTTGACCCCTACCTGCGGCCGCTATTTGATGCCCTGATCGACATGCTGGGCAGCGACCGCATGGCCAAGTTTCAGGAGGATGGACGCATCGAAATCGCACCGCTGGCCTACATGCGCGGACGCACCCTCAACGATGCTTTCGTCATTCTTGATGAGGCGCAAAACACCACCCGCACCCAGATGAAGATGTTCCTCACCCGGCTCGGATTCGGCTCCAAGATGGTGGTAACTGGCGACATTTCCCAAATCGATCTCCCCAAGAAAAGCCACAGTGGCCTGCTCCACGCCTTGCAGGTGCTGGAGCATATCGATGATGTCGCGATCTGCCGTATGGATCGATGCGATGTGGTGCGCCACCGTCTGGTCGCAGATATTGTCGGCGCATACGACAACCACGATGATTGAGGTAGTGCACGATCAGGCGTGGACGGAGCTCCCCTCCGATGCGGCCATCACGCAGGCCATTGTTGCTACCCTGCGTGCGGTTGAGATGCCATGCCGCAGCTCGGATCAACCCGAACTCTGCATCCTCCTCGCCGACAACCCCGCCATGCAAGCGTTGAATAGCCATTGGCGTGAGATGGATGAGGTGACCGATGTACTCGCCTTTCCGATGCAGGAGGGGAGGATTGATCCCACAGCAGGGTTGGGGGATATCGTTGTTGCGATCCCCTTCGTGAAGCAAGAGGCCGAACGGCTTCATCTGCCGTTTGCGGATCACCTCATCCACCTGCTGATCCATGGCACGCTACACCTGCTTGGCTTTGATCATGCCGAAAAAAATGCGGGCACAACCATGCGCAATCATGAGTGTAACATCATGAAACAATTGCATCTTCATTGCCCATGGCCGGAGAAGGCATAATCCAATGACCGCGCCCGACACCCTCCCCGCCACCTACCGTCAGCGATTGCGACATTGGATCATTCACTGGCTCCGACCGGGGAAAAATGACCACGAGCTCCTTGAAGTTCTTAGCCGCGCAGAAGCGGTGCGTTCCGACACGCAGCGTCAGATGCTTGAACACATCATCGACATGAAAGAGACGCGGATACGCGAGGTAATGACGCCGCGCTCCGAGATCATCGCGCTGCACACCAACATGACCTTAGATACGGCGCGCGCCTTAATGGTAAAACACGGCATTAGTCGCGCACCACTGATCGAACACGATCTCGACCATATGCTGGGGGTGATCCATGTATGGGATCTGTTTCGCCTCCAGATTGAGCATAGCGACGCGCCCGCGCTCATCGATCTTGCCAGTCCGTGCATGCATGTTGCCGAACTACAACGCGTCTCCGGCGTACTCCAAGGAATAAAAACCGGCGTTCACCTTGCCATTGTGCAAGATGAGTATGGAGGGGTCGCCGGTCTGGTCTCGCTCTCGGACATGCTCAGCGAAATCGTCGGGCCACTCAACGATGCCCAACGCTCCGGCCCGGAAGAGTCCGAGTGCGTTTTGCAGGAGGATGGTCGCTATGAGGTGCTGACGCGCATGCACATTGAGGAGTTTGAGGAGGCATTACAGATCAAGCTTCCTCAAGGCGATTATGATACCGTAGGCGGATTGATCATCAGCCAGCTCCAGCGTATTCCGCGTCAGGGCGAGCGGGTCAAGGTGTCCGGCCTCGACTTCCGTATCTTAGAGGCTGATCCTAGACGGGTGATTCGGGTATCGGCGCGCCATTTGGAATCGTCACAGAAATGAGTTCTCTACGCCATCGAGGGGGTGACTTATACCCCGGTGAAGCGTTCACCCCCCCAGTAGCGATACGACCATTTAGCCTGCCCGCGTTCATCCTCAACTTCGCGGCAGGCTGCTTAATGCCATTTGCCTTTGCCCCCTACGATCAGCAGTGGTTGGCCCCGCTGGCACTCGTTATCTGGCTCGGATTGCTGCTACGCACCCATGCCCCCTTTCGCCTCAGTTTCGCCTTTGGCTTGGGCTGGTTCGGCTTCGGATCGTGGTGGCTGGCGGTCACCTTTCACCATTATGGCCACCTGCCGTGGAGTGCCGCCATCGCATTTCAGCTTCTTGCCGGTGTGGTTCTGGCCATTTATCCTGCCCTGTGGGGCTGGCTTGCCCGAAAACTTTCGCGCCAAGATACCCTAGCACTACTGATCATTTTTCCCCTGCTTGCAGTGCCCGAAGAGTGGCTTCGTGGCCACCTTTTTACCGGCCTGCCCTGGACCGAGCTCGGCATCCTCACCCTAAACACCCCCTGGATTGGCTGGGGCAGCGTCGTCGGTGGCCTCGGCCTCTCGCTGATACCCGCACTCCTCGCGGCAACGCTGGTGACCGGTGCGATAGCATGGCAACAACGCGCGCTGCGCGCCCCAGCATTGGTCATGGGTCTGCTCTGCCTACTGATCGCCGTCACTGCGCCCACCCCCGACACCCCCACCTCCCCACCGATTCAGGTCACACTGGTGCAACCCAATGTCTCCCAGGATGCCAAATGGGATCGCACCCGACTAACCACCATCATGCAACGGTTAGTAACGCTCTCTTCTGGCATCAAGTCTGGTGCAGGAAAGAGCGATCTCATCGTCTGGCCCGAGGCCGCCACCCCGTTCTTCCTCTCCCATGCCCCCGGCTGGCGACAATGGCTACGCAAACAGGTGGAGCACTGGCACACCCCTCTGCTCTTCGGCGGTCTGCGCCAGATGGAGGATGGCACCGCATCGAATGGCGCCTGGCTACTGGTGCCGGGACAACAATCGATACCCTTTGTTGGCAAGCATCATCTGGTTCCGTTCGGTGAGTATGTGCCATCATGGGTGCCGTGGTTGCACAAATTGGTGCCAGATATCGGCAACTTCCAGCCCGCCCATGATTCTGGCGTGGTGACGGTGCCACGCGGAACCACTCCCCTAAAAATCGCCACCCTGATCTGTTACGAATCGATCTTTTCCGATGAGATGCGCACCCGCATCCTGCACGGTGCCAACCTGATCGCCGTGCTGACCAACGATGCTTGGTATGACCGCACCCCAGCCTCATGGGAACACCTACAAGCATCCCAGATGCGTGCCGTCGAGAGCGACCGCTTTGTGCTGCGCGCAGCAAATACCGGCGTCTCTGCCATCATCGCCCCCGACGGCACCATCCGCACCACCATCCCCTGGTGGCAGCAAGGTGTGGTTCGCGGCGTGGTGCACCCAATCAGCACCATCACCCCCTATGTGCACTTTGGCGACTGGCCAATGCTGCTGTTCAGCCTGCTAGCGATCGTATTCTTGTGCACACGCCTAACTGTAAAGTTTCGGACCACCGAGGGAATTCTCCCTTAGGGTGACGAGTCCCATCCCATCACCTAGAGTGCGCCGCCTTTTCAATTCGTAACTGCTCAGGTTGTACTGTAAATGCGCATTTTTCAACGCCGCTATCGGAAAAACCGGGAGTGAACTGGGTAGTTACTTTAATTCTAAGGAGCATCCCTATGAACCCTTCCAAAAAATTCACCACCATTGCACTGGCTACCGCTGCGCTATTGGTCGGTGCCTGTAGCAGCGAGGCAACCTCAAGCAACGCCGCACCCACCCCATTGAAAAGTGAAAGTAGCAAATTTAGCTACGCAGTTGGCCTCAACTTTGGCTCCTCGCTGCAACGCTTTCCGGTCAAGCTCGACAAAGCGGCACTGCTCGAAGCGATCCAGACCTCCATCGACCATGGCAAACCCAGAATATCTCCAGCAGATGCGCGCAAAGTCATTCAAACCACGATGAAAAAGAAACAGGAGAAAGCGATGTTTGCACGCAAAGCAAAGGGAGGGAAAAACAAAAAAGCGGGGGAAGCCTTCCTAGCAG
This sequence comes from Mariprofundales bacterium, assembly GCA_030950645.1. Taxonomy (GTDB): domain Bacteria; phylum Pseudomonadota; class Zetaproteobacteria; order Mariprofundales; family J009; genus JAUZRF01. The sequence goes on along the minus strand of JAUZRF010000007.1, from coordinate 55,214 downwards.
AGAACGCCAAAAAAGCGGGGGTAAAGACCACCGCTAGCGGCCTGCAATATATCATTCTCACCGAAGGCGATGGCGCAGTACCCAAGGCGACGGACAAGGTCAAAGTCAATTACAAAGGTACCCTGATTGATGGCACCGTATTCGACTCCTCCTACGACCGTGGCAAGCCGGTCAGTTTTCCGCTCAATGGCGTCATCAAAGGCTGGACCGAAGGGCTGCAACTGATCAAGGTCGGCGGCAAAATCCGCCTCTTCTTGCCATCAGATCTAGCCTACGGCAAGCGTGGCGCTGGTGGAAAAATCGGCCCCAACAGCACCTTGATCTTTGATGTAGAACTGCTGGCAATCGAGTAACCGCGCTAGCTATGAATGCGCGTGCAGCGATCTTCGATCTCGATGGCACCCTAGTGGATGCCCTTCCTGATATACGCGCCAATGTGAACATGGCGCTACAGGAGCTGGGCTACGATTTCCAGTTGAGTAGCGATCAAACCCGACCCCATGTCGGTGGTGGCGCACAAAAGCTGGCCGCTTCGGTGCTGGGCAAGGCGATGGATGACCCTGAAACCATGGCGCTTTACCACCGTTTCACGCAGATTTATGTCCAACACCCCGCCGATTTCGGACGCCCGTTCCCTGGGGTGATGGAGACGCTGCAGACCTTGAACCATGCCGGGGTAAAACTCGCCTGTGTCACCGCTAAACCAACTGTTGCCCGCATTAAGGTGCTGGAAATACTGGATATTATACCGCTATTCAGCCACGCACTATCACCTGAGGATGGCTATGCCAAAAAACCAGCGCCCGACATGCTGCTGGCCTGCTGCGAGGTGATGGGGGTACCGACGAACGAGACCATCATGGTCGGCGATACCCGCTTTGATCTCGAAGCGGGTATCGCTGCTGGTTGCCATACCACGGTGCATATCTCCCATGGCTACCAGCCGCTACCTGAGGATCTGCGCGATCAAGTAACGGCGATCGACCACTTTTCCCAACTTCTGCCCACCTTCGGCCTACCGCACTCCGAGTGACGGCCTCGCGTATCGCGGGAATCTATGCCATCCTTCCCGCAGATCTGCCGCTAAAATCGCTACTAGCCAAAGCGGAATCCGCACTCGACGGCGGCATTCACACCCTACAACTACGCGACAAAAAGCAGGGATTCAGACGCGGCCTCAAGCGCGCCACTAGCCTGCGCCAGCTATGCCGGCTCTACGACGCGACCCTCATCATCAACGACTCGATTCCACTAGCCACCGAGAGCGGTGCCGATGGCGTCCATTTAGGGCGCGAGGATATGCCCACCTGGCAGGAGATCACCAATGCGCGCGAGGCCGGACTCATCGTGGGCATCACCTGCCGCGCCGATGCCGCACTGGCCAAATCTGCACTGACCAATGGTGCATCCTACCTCTCCTTCGGTGCAATATTCCCCAGCACAAGCAAGGCCGAGGTGCCCGCCATTGGTCTACCTCGTCTAGCCAAGGCACGCAGCTTCTTCCCCGACGCCAACCTAATCGCCATTGGCGGCATTGATGCCAGCAATGTGATAGCAGTACAAGCCGCCGGAGCTGATGCCGCAGCAATCATCTCCGGCCTCTTTGCCGCCAATGACATCACAAAGCAAGCACGCCAATTGATGCAACTGTGGAACGGCGACCAAGAATGTAACTACTCAGATCACTCCCGGTTTTCCCGATAGCGGCGTTGAAAAATGCTCATTTACAGTAGTAAACTCCGCTTTTTCGCCTTGCTACCGGAAAAACCGGAAGCAATCTGAGCAGTTACGAAAAAACTGAAGTTTCACCACCGAGGCACAAAGACACAGAGAAAAGAGCTATTTTTCTTCTCTGTGTTCTCTGTGCCTCGGTGGTAATTTCTTTTCTACTTGATGCAAACAGCATGTTTAACCATTGGCGGCTCCGATAGCTGCGGTAGTGCGGGGATTCAGGCGGATCTCGCCATCTTCCATCAAGCCGGAGTACACGGCTGCTCGGTGATTACCGCCCTCACCGCCCAGAATCCACGAGAAATCCGCCGTATCGAACCAGTCTCTTGCGCCCAAATTGCCGCAGAGATCGCCGCTATTGCCGACTATTATCCCATCGGAGCGATCAAAACCGGCATGCTGGTGGATGCCGAACGCATCGTAGCGGTAGCCGATGGCATCGCCGCCCACTTCCCCCACACCGCACTGGTGATCGACCCGGTGATGGTGGCCTCATCCGGTCGCCGCCTATTGTCTGAAGCAGCGGTTGATGCCCTGATTCACCACCTAATTCCCCACGCCACCCTGATCACCCCCAATATGGAAGAGGCCGCCGTACTCCTCGGCCATCCAGTGCAAGATGCCACCTCGGATGCTCGCACCCTCGCCGCCCAATTCGGCTGCGCTGTCCTGCTAAAGGGGGGGCATGGCGCGGGCAGTGCGATTGCCGATACTTTGGCGCAAGCTGATGGCGCCATCACCCACCACAATAGCGTGCGCCTGCCTCTCACCTTGGATCAAGCGCATGGTACTGGCTGCCGCGCCGCCGCCGCCATCGCTGCGGCGATCGCCCTTGGCACCCCCTTGGGCGATACCCTGCCCATCGCCCACCATGCAGCCATCGACGGCATCCAAATAAGGGCGTAGTTTTCGCCGATGGATTCGCCACACATCATGACCACCTATGGCCGCTATCCGCTCACCTTGGTGCGCGGTGATGGCGCTAAAGTCTATGATGATCAAGGTCGAGAGTACCTCGATTTTGTTGCCGGTATCGCCGTCAACACTTTAGGGCATAACCACCCAGACCTGATAGGCGCGATTACTGAACAGGCACAAACCATGCTGCACTGCTCCAACCTCTACCACATCCCGCAGCAGCAACAGCTAGCAACCCGATTATGCCAACTATCGGGGCTGGATCGGGCATTCTTTTGCAACTCCGGCGCCGAAGCCAACGAGGCGGCGATCAAGCTGACGCGCAAGTTTTTCTTTGATCAACCATCCACCCGACACACCATCATCACCGCCAACCAATCCTTTCACGGCCGTCTGCTAGCAACCATTGCCGCCACCGGTCAGGAGAAGGTCAAGGTCGGTTTTAGCCCGCTGCCAACTGGCTTTATCCATGTGCCACTGAATGATCTCGATGCATTGAGCGCAGCAATAGATCCCTCCACCGCAGCCATCCTACTCGAACCCCTGCAAGGCGAGGGCGGCGTTAACCTCGCCCACCCCGACTACCTGCGCGGCGTGCGCCGATTGTGCGATCAACAGGGTCTTCTGCTCATCCTTGATGAGATTCAAACCGGCATTGGCCGCACCGGCAGCATGTTCGCCTTTGAGCAGGCGGGGATTTGTCCAGACATGCTCACCCTAGCCAAAGGGTTAGGCGGTGGCGTACCGATTGGCGCACTGCTGGCAACCGAGCGGGTGGCGGCATCCTTTACCCCCGGCAGCCACGGCTCCACCTTCGGCGGCAATCCGCTCTCCTGTGCTGCGGCCAACTGCGTGCTGGAGGTGATCGAACGCGACGATCTGCTGACCAATGTGCAGCAACGGAGCACCCAACTGATCACCGCCCTCCAGCAATTGGCGATGCGCGGTAAGGGGATGGTCGTCCGTGGCCAAGGTCTATTGCTCGGGCTCGATTGTGGTCAGTCCGTGGCGGAGATCATCACCACCTGCCGCCAGCGTGGGCTACTGCTGCTTCCGGCCGGCCCCAATGTGCTGCGCCTGCTGCCACCGCTCACCATCACCAGGCAAGAGATTGATCAAGCGGTCGAGATTCTCACCGCGGTACTAAAGGAATATCACTGGATATGAACCATTTTCTGCAACTGACCGACATCACCCGCGACCAAGGACAATGGCTAATGGTGCGCGCCGCCGAGCTCAAAAGGATGCAACACCGTGGCGAGCCCCACCCTACCCTAGCCGGAAAAACGCTGGCGATGATCTTCGATAAGGCGAGCACGCGTACCCGGGTCTCGTTTGAGGTCGGCATGTACCAGCTTGGTGGTCACGCACTTTTTCTCCACGCCAGCACCACCCAACTAGGGCGTGGTGAACCGGTAGAGGATTCGGCGCGCGTGCTGTCGCGCATGGTCGATGGGGTGGTGATCCGCACCTTTGGCCACGATGTAGTGGAGCGTTTCGCCGCCCACGCATCGGTGCCGGTGATCAACGCACTCACCGATTGGTCGCATCCGTGCCAGATTTTGGCCGATGTCATGACCTTCGAGCAGCACCGTGGCAATATCAGTGGCAAAACCGTGGCCTGGGTCGGCGATGGCAACAACATGGCGCACTCATGGATCAATGGCGCATCGGTGTTCGGCTACCAGCTACGGTTGGCCTGCCCTGAAGGCTACCTGCCGGATGCAGGATTGATGGCACAGGCCAAGTCCGAAGGTGCCTCGATTGAACTAACGCAGGATCCCCGCGTCGCCACCGATGGTGCCGATCTGGTCACCACCGATGTCTGGGCATCAATGGGACAAGAGCAGGAACAGGCGGCACGCGAACAGGCATTCGTCGGTTTTCAAGTCAATGGCACCCTGATGGCACTGGCCAAGCCAACCGCACTCTTCATGCACTGCCTGCCCGCGCATCGCGGCGAAGAGGTCTGCGCAGAGCTTATGGATGGCCCGCAATCGGTGGTGTGGGATGAGGCGGAGAACCGTCTCCATGCCCAAAAAGCACTGCTGGAGCTCATCCTCAACCAATAACGCCATGACACACCCAGCACAACCCACCAGCAAGCAAAATATAGCCTCACTACGAATCTACAACTCCCTGAGCCGACAAAAAGAGCTCTTCGCGCCACGCAAGCCCGGGGCGGTAGGGATCTACCTCTGTGGCGTGACGGTCTATGACTACTGCCACATCGGCCACGCACGGGTCATGGTCGCCTTTGATCACATCTATCGCTGGTTCCGCCAGCTTGGTTTCACCACCAATTTTGTCCGCAACTTCACCGATATTGATGACAAAATCATCGCTCGCGCCCATGAGAACAACGAGCCGATCCATGCCCTGACCGCACGCATGATCGACGCCTTTCACGCCGATACCGATGCCTTAGGCTGCCTGCGACCTGATGCGGAACCGTGCGCTACCGCCCATATGACCGAAATCATCACCATGATCAAGGCGCTGCTGGCCAGCGGTCACGGCTATATCTCCACCTCCGGAGATCTGCTCTATGCGGTACGCAGCTTTGAGGATTATGGCAGACTATCGGGCAAAAACCTTGATGATCTGAAGTCAGGAAGCAGGGTTGAGATTGATACCAGTAAACGCGATCCGCTCGATTTCGTACTGTGGAAAATGGGCAAACCCGGTGAGCCTGCCTGGGACTCCCCGTGGGGCAGCGGCCGACCCGGCTGGCATATTGAGTGCTCAGCGATGAGTTGCGCCCACCTTGGAACCAGCTTTGACATCCACGGCGGCGGCATGGATCTTCGTTTTCCCCACCACGAGAACGAAATCGCCCAAGCCCGCGCTGCCAACGGCGGAGCATTCGCCCGCTACTGGTTGCACAACGGCTTCGTCAACATCAATAATGAAAAGATGTCCAAATCGCTCGGAAACTTCTTTACTATTCGTGAGGTAACTGCGCGCTACCACCCTGAAATTGTACGCATGTTCATCACCGCTACCCACTACCGCTCACCGTTGGAGTTCTCTGATCAAGCACTGGACAGCGCCAAAGCAGCACTTGATCGACTCTATGCTACCCGCCAACGGCTGGATGCAGTTGTCGCAGGGGCATTACCCGCCGCATTTGCCAAAGCGATGAACGACGACTTCAACACCCCCGAGGCACTGGCGGTGCTGTTTGAGTCCGCCCGCGAACTCAATCGCAGACTGGACCGGAAGGTGGAAAACGAGGGATTGACAACATTAGCAGCACAATTTGTCGCCATGTGCGACCAGCTGGGGCTGGTGCAACAAGATACCCGCACCTGGTTCCACGGTGAGGCTACCAGTAATAGCAACGATAACGCATCGGAAATCGAGGCACTGATTACCCGGCGCAATCAGGCGCGCCAAGCACGCGATTTTGCAGCAGCCGATGCCGTGCGTGCCGAACTCGATGCGATGGGAATCACACTCAAAGATACGCTGGATGGGACGACTTGGATGCGGTAATAATGAAGAAGAGTAACTACTCAGATTTTGTCTGGTTTTTCTGATAGCAAGGCGAAAAAGCGGAGTTTACTACTGTAAATGAGCATTTTTCAACGCCGCTATCGGGAAAACCAGACGCAATCTGAGTAGTTACAAAAAAAGTGGAGAATCGATGATGAACAACTGGAACCTACAACCTAGCTGTATCTGGTTTACTGGGCTCTCTGGCGCGGGGAAAAGCACCGTTAGCACAGCGGTAGCGGATAGATTGCGCCAAGGGATTGCCAGCGAGTTGGAACTGCTTGATGGCGATGTGGTGCGAACCAATCTCAGCAAAGGTCTGGGTTTTTCACGCCAGGATCGTGACACCAACATCCTGCGCATCGGCTGGGTGTGCCAGCTATTGGTCAAACACCACGCCTCCGTACTTACCGCCGCCATCTCCCCCTACCGTACCACCCGAAGTGAGGTGCGGGCGATGGTTGAGGCCACTGCGGGTGGTGGCAGCTTCGTCGAGGTCTTCGTCAATGCGAGTGTCGAGTGTTGTACCGCGCGTGATGTCAAAGGGCTCTATGCCCGCGCCATTCGAGGGGAAATCAAGGAGTTTACTGGTGTCTCAGACCCTTACCAAGCCCCTGAAAATCCTGAAATTATCCTCGATACGGAACAGGAAACCCAGCAAGAGAGCGTCAACAAGGTGCTCGACTACCTCAAGGAGTATCGCGCATGAATAAACCATCACCTTCCACTACTGTGGCCGTCATCCTGGCAGGAGGCTCCGGCACCCGACTGTGGCCGCTATCGCGCCAGCAATTACCCAAGCAATTTCTCCAGCTTAATGGCGCAGAGACCATGCTTGCCGCCACGCTGAATCGTCTCCATCCACTGGTGACCAATGAAAATGCTTGGGTCATCACCAGCGAACGGTTTGCGTTGGGTGAGGCCTATGCAGATCTACGCCAACTCAACACCATTCTTGAACCGGTCGGACGCAACACCGCACCCGCCATCGCTCTGGCCGCCGCACTGATCCAGGATCAGCACGGTACGGATCCGGTGATGGTCGTGCTCCCCGCTGATCACCTCATCCATGATGTTCCAACTTTTCAACAGGCGTTGCAACAGGCCATTACCCGCGCTGAACAGCACAAAGTGCTGGTAACCTTCGGCATCACCCCAGATCGACCCGACACCGGTTTTGGCTACATTGAGACCCGTGGCGATGCCGCAGTGCGCGAGGTGATCCAATTTCGTGAAAAGCCAGATCTTACCACCGCCGAGTCCTTCCTTGCCCAAGGCGGATTCTTCTGGAACTCTGGCATGTTTGTCTGGCGCTGCTCGACCATTCTCGATCAAATCGCCAACCACCTTCCCGAGGTTGCGGCACTGGTAGCGCAGATGCGCCAGGCATGGCGGACGCAGCCATGGCAAGAGGTGGTCAAAGCGGACTTTGCTGCGATGCCCAATGTTTCCATCGATTACGGGGTGTTGGAAAAAAGCGATTGTGTACAACTGGTGCCGTGCGATCCCGGTTGGTCGGATATCGGCAGCTGGGATGCGGTGTATGAGGTCTCCGACAAGGATGCCGACGGGAATGCGATTGCCGGTGATGTCATCGCGCTGGATTGCCACAACACCCTGTTGCGCAGCGAATCGCGCCTCATCACCGCGATCGGACTGGAGGATCTCATCGCGGTGGAGACCCCCGATGCCATTCTACTGACCAAGCGCGGCGACAGTCAGCGCGTGCGCGAGGTGGTAGAGCAGCTCAAGGTGCGCGGTGGCCGCGAGCATGTTGAGCACACCACCGTTCGTCGCCCATGGGGCAGCTACACCGTGCTCAACGAAGATGACATGGAATACAAGCTCAAGCTGATTGAGGTAGCACCTGGCGCAAGCTTAAGCCTACAACGCCACCAGCATCGCTCCGAGCACTGGGTGGTGGTTGCCGGCACCGCGACCGTCACTCGCGGAGACGAGACCTTCACCGTAGCCAAGAATGCCAGTACCTACATCCCGATTGGTGAGATGCACCGACTAGCGAACCGAGGCAAGATTCCACTACAGATCATGGAGGTTCAAGTTGGTGAATACCTCGGTGAGGATGATATCGAGCGCTTTGAGGATCAGTACGGGCGCGACGCATAACCCCTCTACCTCCCCCTTCAGTGCTGCCACCACATCAACCCCTGTTTTTCACGGAGACCCCATGCCACCAGCCGCATCAGCCCTGATTCACGAAGAGCCACTGCTGTTCGAACGCGCCCACCAACAGGAGAAGGCAATCGACCTTCCCGGTGTTCACGGCGAAGTTCCCGAAGCTCTGACCCCTTTCTTGCGTCACCATCGTACTGGTATAGCGGGGCTTTCTGAGCCTGAGGTGGTGCGCCATTTTGTACGATTATCGCAATGGAACTATCACATCGAGTCCGGATTTTACCCGCTGGGATCCTGCACCATGAAGTACAACCCGCGACTGCATGAGCAGCTTGCACGCCTGCCTGGACTCGCCGATATTCACCCCGACCAGCCCGATGCTACCGTACAGGGGATGCTGTCGCTGCTCTATGATCTGCAGCAGTGGTTAGGGGAGATTGTAGGGCTGCCCCATGTCACCCTACAACCCGCCGCTGGTGCCCACGGCGAGCTGGTTGGTATGATGATGATCCACGCCTACCATGCCTCCCGTGGTGACCATGGCCGTAAGATTGTGCTGGTGCCCGACTCCGCCCATGGCACCAATCCAGCCAGTGCCGCGCTATGCGGCTTCACCCCAGTGGAGCTTCCCTCCGGCGCGGATGGCCGCATCGATCTGACGGCATTGCGCAACCATTTAAGCGATCAAGTGGCGGGACTGATGCTGACCAACCCCAACACCACCGGCATGTTCGAGAGTGATATCGCTGAGATCACTCGGCTAGTACATCAGGCTGGCGGACTGGTCTATGGCGATGGCGCCAACCTCAATGCGATGGTTGGCGTGGCACGGCCGGGAGATATGGGCATCGACTGTCTGCACATCAATGTCCACAAAACCTTCTCCACCCCACATGGTGGTGGCGGTCCCGGAGCGGGTCCGGTGGCAGTCAATGCGGCATTGGCACCATTTCTACCCACCCCGCGCATCATCTGTGAGGAGGGGCGATTCCACCTTGAGCACCACTCCCCGCAATCCATCGGCAGTATGCTCGGCGCGATCGGCCAGAGCGGGGTATTGCTGCGTGCAGCGGCCTTTATCGCCGCTTTTGGCCGCGACCATCTGCATAAGATTGCCCACGATGCGGTGCTGAACGCCAACTATGTGCGGGTACGGTTGCAACAGGCATACCACCTCCCCTTCCCCGGCATCTGCAAACATGAATGCCTATTGACCGATGCGATACAAAATCGCCACGGCATCAAAACACTGGATATTGCCAAAGCACTGATTGAGCTTGGATTTCACCCGATGACGATCTACTTCCCATTGATTGTCCATGGTGCAATGCTGATTGAGCCGACCGAAAACGAATCGCTGGCCACCTTAGATGCGTTCTGCGATGCCATGCTTGCCATCGCCCAACGGGCAGCGCTGGGCGACACCGATGCCATCATGGCCGCCCCCAGCAACGCCCCCCGCCGTCGACTCGATGAAACCCGCGCCGCACGCCAGCCAATTTTAACGGCGGAAGTAACTACTTAGCACCCTACCAAAAACTGGCTGTAACTGCTCGGCACCCTACCCAAAAAATGGTTGTAACTGCTCAGATTGCTTCCGGTTTTTCTGATAGCAAGGCGAAAAAGCGGAGTTTACTACTGTAAATGGGCATTTTTCAACGCCACTATCAGGAAAAACGGGAGCAATCTGAGTAGTTACCGGTGGAACAAGGCTGATCCCCCTTTGGTCTGACAGATCTGATTTGACGCGACCATTCCCTCCCATATCATTAACCCTTGAAACCAAACATCCTCGACAGGAGAGTAGCCCATGGCATCTGAAAACATTATTGAAGTCAGCGATGACAACTTTGAACAAGCCGTGCTCGGACACGACGGACCAGTTCTGGTCGACTTTTGGGCACCATGGTGCGGGCCATGCAAACAGATCGCACCGATTCTCGATGAGATTTCCAAAGAACTGGACGGAAAAATCACTATCGCCAAGATCAACATTGACGACAACATGAACACCCCAGGCAAGTACGGTGTCCGCGGTATCCCCACCCTCATGATCTTCGAAGGGGGCAATGTACAAGGCACCAAGGTTGGCGCAGTAAACAAGGTCAAGCTCACCGAATTTATCAACGAACATCTGTAAAATATCATCTTTCATTTCAATGCGATGCCAGCCAATCAAGGCTGGCATCGTTGTTTCTAGCCGATGAGATTAGACCAAGCGTTCCTCGACCAATATCAGCAACACGAGCTGCGCACCCATGGGCGCAAGAATGGTTTTGTCACCAAGGGACAGCAGGCACGGTTGGAGCATTGGCTGCCGATCATCGGCCTGCCTCGCGATGCGATGCTCACCAGCGATGATACAGATCTCACCAAGCGCGCCGCGCCATGGGTATTGGAGATCGGCTTCGGTAATGGTGATTTTCTGGTACACATGGCGCAGACCCACCCAGAATGGCGCCTCATCGGCATCGAGATCTATCTGCCTAGCGTCGCCAAAGCGGTGGGACGACTGGAGGATGCTGAGGTCATTGATCGTTGCCGTATTTCACAGCTTCCGGCCCAATTTGTGCTGGAGCAGCAAATTCCAGAAGGCTTCCTCCATGGCATCGTCATCAACCATCCCGATCCCTGGCCAAAATTGCGCCACCATAAACGGCGACTGATTCAACCCGAGTTCGCACGCCTGTTGGTTAGTCGACTTGAGCTCGGCGGATTCATCCATCTCGCCAGCGATAAGCCCGATCTGGCTGAATGGATGCGCGACATCCTCAATGCCACCCCAGGGCTGCACAATGAGGGTGTGGAAGATGGGTTTGTCCCCCGCGATGATGCCCGTCCATCGACCAAATTCGAACAACGCGGCCTCTGCGAAGGGCGAGCCAGCCAGTTCCTACAATACCGAAAATAGTAACTACTCAGCCCACTCCCAGTTTTCCCGATAGCTGCGTTGAAAACGCTTATTTATAATAAGTAAACTCCACTTTTTCGCCTTACTATCGGAAAAAACCGAAAGCGATCTGAGCAGTTATCCCGAAAAATACGAATAGACGAAACTACTGGACAATCACCCTGCCAGAAGATCAGCATTCGGGCATAGAACTATGCAAAGGAGCATCATTCCATGACCCCAATAGAAAAACGCAGTGTATTCACCCTTGCAGGCATCTACAGCCTGCGCATGCTAGGATTGTTTCTCATCCTGCCGGTGTTTGCGCTCTATGCCGAAAAACTCGATGGCGTCACCCCGACACTGATCGGTCTGGCACTGGGTGCCTATGGCCTAACGATGGCGCTGCTACAGATCCCGTTTGGAATCCTATCAGATCGCATCGGTCGCAAGCCTGTGATTACCATCGGGCTCATCATTTTTGCACTTGGCAGTGTCGTTGCCGCCAGTTCACATACTATATGGGGTGTCATTATGGGTCGTGCTCTGCAAGGAGCAGGGGCTATCGCCGCAGCCATGATGGCACTGCTAGCAGATCTCACCCGTGAGGAGATCCGTACCAAAGCCACCGCCACGATCGGCATGTCAATTGGATTATCATTCACCATCTCACTCATTCTCGGGCCATGGCTTGATTCCATCATCGGAGTCAACGGCATCTTCTGGCTCACCGCCGTACTGGCCATCGGAGCCATTGTACTACTGCACACCGCCATCCCGACACCGACCCATACCGGCATCCATCGCGACGCGGAAACCATTCCTGCCCAGCTGGGCGCGGCGCTACACAATGTTGAGCTGCTACGATTGGATTTCGGCATTTTGGTGCTGCACGCCATCATGACCGCGATGTTCATCGCGATGCCCTTTGTGCTGCGTGATAACTTGAAATTACCCGTTGTCCACCACTCTTGGGTCTATCTTCCCACCCTGCTGGTGGCGATGGCCATTATGGTGCCCATGGTGATCATTGCCGAGAAACGCAAAAAACTTAAACAGGTGTTTTGTACCGCGATTGGTCTGATTGCGCTCTCCGGTGTCTCGCTGGCATTCGCACACCAAGGCTGGATTGGCGTCATCACCGGCATGCTAATATTCTTTATCGCTTACAATGTGTTGGAGGCCACCCTTCCCTCACTGGTGTCGCGCATCGCCCCCATTGATGGCAAGGGAACGGCAATGGGAATCTACTCCACCAGCCAGTTTCTCGGTGCATTTGTCGGCGGTGCCGGGGGTGGCCTTCTGCTAGAGACCTACGGGGTAACGGGAATCTTCACTGCCTGTGCTATCGGGGCATTGCTCTGGTTGGCGCTGGCAGTAAGGATGGCTCCACCAATGATGCGCACCGCCATGATGCTGGCGGTCAATCCCGCGCACGCACAACAAGGGGCACAACTGGAGCAGAAGCTGCTGCAACTCACCGGAGTAGATGAAGCACGGGTTGTTGCTGAAGAGTCTGTCGCTTACCTGCGGGTAGACAAGGCGATATTCGATGCCGAGAAGGCTAAAGCACTATTGCTGTAGAGGATATATTCCACCGATGCGTTGCATCTCAGTGAGGATGCCCGTTCCGTTTCATCGTCGGTAGCGCCATAAAAACCGGCGAGGAGCCAGAACAGGGATGCCATTGTGCCAACGCCGACCACTGGGGTCGGGTATTTACATGGTAAAAATCCGTATACGGCACCGATGCCAGTTGAATATGGTCCATCGTGACCAGCACCTGGGATCCACGCACCTCCTGCACCCGACCAACATCGATAAACGGGTCGCGCAGATGGCAGATTTGATCCCCAGCCACAATTAACGGCCGCACCGGCAGCGCAGGCGTTGCGAACACCGGGGCGGTATTGGGTTGCGCGGTATCGGCTTGCGCATAGCCATCGGCAATATTGGGTGCCATGGCTGCAGCCACGGGGATCGGTGAAGGCGTTTGTGACTGAGCCAGCACCGATTTAGCCATGCTGCCACCATTTGAACTGGCTGTTTCACCGCCATCAGTATGCAACGGCACCACCTTTGGCAACCCTGGCGCTAGGGTCGCATCCACCAATGGCAGACGCGACATTTTGAGCGGAAAGCGCAATTCACCACGACCAAACAGTAGGCTCACCTCACTCCCCTTGGTGCCAAACAGCATGGCATCGGCAGACTGCAACGAATCTGGCCGCTGCTCATCAATCGACAAGAGCGTATCGCCCGCCATCAAGTTCGGCTGCCGCAACAGCACGCCGCTAGGGAAATCTCGCACCGTCACCTGCCCATCCTCCATCGCCAAGCGGATGTTGACCATGCCCGCCGCATCGCGCGGCACAAAGCCCGCTTGTGTCAGTTTCTGCACACAGGCGTCAGAAACATGATTCGGCATCACCTTTCCCCATAGCCCATTCCGAGGCTGGGGCTGACATGCATGGTCATCCCCCATGGCATTGACCAAGTGCAGCGGTTGCGACACACAGCCTGCAACCATCACAATGAGCGCGATGAAAAAAGAACGATAGCGAAACATTTCGGCCTCCAATATTGATTCCATCGTAACTGCTCAGATCGCTTCTTATTTTTCTGGTTTTTTGATGGCAAGGCGAAAAAGCAGCGTTTACTACTGTAAACGCGCATTTTTCAACGCCGCTACCGGAAAAGCCAGAAGTGATCTCAGTAGGTAACTACTCAGCACCCGTAACTGCTCAGATCGCTTCCGGTTTTCCTGATAGCAAGGCGAAAAAGCGGAGTTTACTACTGTAAATGAGCATTTTTCAACGCCGCTATCAGGAAAACCGGGAGTGAGCTGAGTAGTTACCTCAGTAGTTACATTCCATCCAACCTGAAGCAAAGTGCGTGCCATCATGATGGCTTCCGCCAAGCCATCCCGCATCGCAAACGCTAGCCTCGCGCCCATGCTACCGCCTATCTCCGCAAAAGTGAGGTCGATCCGCCTCTACTATGGCGCCTACTTCGCGGCCATGGGGTTGATCTTGCCATTTTTCCCATTGTGGTTGCAGCAACAGGGCCTGAACCTCGCCACCATCGGCATCATGACCGGCCTGCTGGCGGCAGGGAAAATCATCGCCCCACCCATTGCCGGCTGGCTAGCCGATCATGGCGAGGGGAAGCGACTGATACGCATGATCAGCATGAGTTCCATGCTAGCCGCACTGCTCGCGCTGCTCTGGCCATGGATCCCATTCCCCACGCTATTGGCCGCTGCCATCCTCCTCTTTAGCCTGCTATGGGCATCAAGTCTGCCATTGGCAGACCAACTCGCACTATCCATCTCTGAGAGCGGCCATCGCAGCTATGGCCGCCTGCGCGCCTTTGGTTCGCTGGGATTCGTGGTTGCCTCCAGCATCGGCGGATGGGTCTTTCGCGGCGCCAACATCACCACCCTGCCCTGGTGGATTGCAGCCATGATGCTGGTTACCGCCATTGCCGGACGGGGATTTCCACAAACCAATCTGCCTCCCCACCAACCCCACCACACCAATAATCAACCTCCAGCGGGTGCCTTTGGTCGCCTCATTACCACCGGTTTTTTGATGCAGGCATCCCACGGCGCCTATTACGGTTTTTTCAGCCTCTACCTGCTGCAACTGGGATACAGTAGCTGGCATATTGGCATCTACTGGGTGATCGGAGTATTGGCTGAGGTAGTGCTGATGTGGCTAGCCAGCGACTGGCTCCACGCCTCTGATCCACGCAAAGTGCTAACCGTCTGCCTGCTGCTGGCCGCGGTGCGCTGGGTCGGTATCGGTGCGGTTAGCTCATGGTGGGGTCTGGGGCTGCTGCAACTACTCCATGCCGCCAGCTTCGCCGCCTTTCACATCACCGCACTGGTGTGGGTACAGCGCTGGGCTCCGCGCAACCGCGCCGCATCTGCCCAAGGATGGTTCTCCGCCACCGGTTTTGGACTCGGTTCAACCGTCGGGATCATGGGCTGTGGCTGGCTGGTCAAGCCGGCCGGATACCACGCCATCTGGTGGCTATGCGCAGCACTGGCTCTCGCTGCCATCCCCTTCGTACTCGGGCTGCCAAAGCATCATGCGACCACGATTGCAGAGACAAACAACGAACGAAGGTAACGCTCAGCACCCGTCACTCCGATTCAAAAAACCAACGCACCTCGGCCAGATCGTCGCACAGCGGTGCTGGCGGAAGGTTGCGTAGCACCTCGCGGCCATAAAATTTCTGCCGCAAACGCGAATCGAGAATTGCCATCACCCCGCGATCCTGCTCGCTGCGGATCAACCGTCCCACCCCCTGTCGTAGCACCGCAATCGCCTCAGGAAGCTGGATGTCACGAAAGCCATTGCCGCCATCCGCTTCACATCTGCGAATCCGTTCCGCCAACAGTGGATCGTTGGGCGGTGCAAACGGCATTTTATCGATAATCACCATCGACAACGCCGCACCCGGCACATCCACCCCCTCCCAAAAACTGCGCGTGCCACACAATACCGAATTGCCCTGTTGACGAAACTGCTGCAACAACGCATCGCGTCCTACCCCTTCGCCCTGAATCAACACCGGCCACGGCAGCTGCTGCGCCAGCTGTGGTGCGATACGACGCAGCGCCGAATGCGCGGTAAAAAGCACAAATGCGCGCCCACTGGAGGCTCTGAGCAGCGACTCCATCGCCTCCACCACCAACCGCTCATCCCCGCCGGGAATCAGGTGGCGCGGCAGGTAGATCAATGCCTGGCTGGGGTAATCAAAGGGCGAGGAGTGGTAGGACTCCAGCGCCTCAGGTAGACCAACATGATGTTTAATATAGGCAAATGAGTTCGATACCCGAAAGGTGGCCGATAGCAGTACAAAGCTAGCCGGAATCTGCCACAGGTAGCGATCCAGCACCGGACCCGTCTCCACCGGAGCCGCCTGCCAACGGCGAAAATCCCCCTCCCCATCCTCCCAGGCAACAAATCCGGGCTCCGGCTCGGCCACCGCAGCAAAATCCGCACAAATCGACCGCGCCCGCGCATCAAGACGGATCAGTTCATCATCATCAAACTCTGCTTTAAAAAAAGGCGCAACGGCCGCATCCCACCCCGCCGAGAGTGCTGCCAACTCCCATGTCGTCCACTGCTGCAACAACGCTGCGCCAGCCTCTGCTAGCTCCGCCATCAACGCCGGCTCATCCCCCTGCTCCTCCAAGGCTAGCTGCACATCACGCAACCACTGCATCAGACGACGACGACCCAATTGCACACCAAAATGCTGGCTAGCCAGCTTCGGCAGACCATGCGCCTCATCAATCACATAATGATCGAAATCGGGCAGCACCGCGCCAAATTCACCGGCCTTAAGTCGGGCATCAGCCAGCAACAAGCTATGGTTGCTAATCACCACATCGGCATCATGCGCCTTCTGTCGGGCACTCATCAGCGGGCAGCGGCTAAACTGACCGCACTTACTACCCAAACACTGCTCGGCGGTGGCGGTAATCAGCCCGCCAATCCCGCGAACAAACGGATCAAATCCCAGTCCGGAAAGATCCCCGTCGCGGCTGCGTTCACCCCACTGCTTCACCTTGAGCAGCGGCGACTCCATCCATAGCTCCATCTGGTGGCTAGTTAACGCCTGCTGCAAGCGGTGCGGACAGAGATAATTGCTGCGACCCTTGAGCAGAGCAATCGCACGATTGCGTCCCAACGCGCGTTGCACTGCGGGAATATCGCGATGCATCAACTGATCCTGCAACGCCTTGGTGTGGGTCGAGATCAGCACTTTCCCCTCACCGACCAGTGCCGGAATCAGGTAGGCCAGCGTTTTGCCGGTGCCAGTCTCCGCCTCAGCAATCAAGGAGTCGCCACCCTCCATCGCCCGAGTGATCTCCAACGCCAACGCCAGCTGCGCTTCCCGCGCCTGAAATCCCGGCAGTGCCTGAGCCAAGGCTCCATCAGCAGCAAACAGCCCGCGCACTTTCCTCTCTACCGTTTCGCTCATGGCCGCAACCCTAAAGGCTTTTTCGGTAGGGTGCTGAGTAGTTACCATAACCGCATGATTCCAAGCGACGCGTAACATATTGGGCAAGGGTTCCATTGATCCAGCCAGTCAAAGCAGCCAACAGCAACAGCGGTGGAAGCAGATAAAACAGTGCCGGTTGCTGCACAATCCACCACTCCACCACCATGAACTGGGTCACCATATGCGCGATGGCAGCAGCCAAACTGATGCCGACCAAGGATAGACCAATATTGGCACGCCACAGCACCACCATCGTCCCGGCAGCCACCAGTGCGGCCGTTGCACTAACCACCATGGTGGGGGTGAATAGGGTACCGAGAAAAAAGCTTCCGATCACCACCCGTGCCAACGCCAGCGTAAAGGCCGCCCGCGCACCAAGCAGCGCCAATGCGATCAGGGTGACGATATTGGCCAGACCCGGCTTGAACCAAGGGCCAAACGATGGCAGTAGTGACTCGAAAACCGTCAACCCCGCCGCCAAAAGCAGCAAAATCAGCCAGCGATACCGAAGCTTCAGCGCGGCTAGTTCGTTACCATCACTGCGCCAAGGCATCTATACCTCCCACGCGACGCACCCCAGTAATCCGCACCGTCACCCTGTTGGGAAGGCAGACGATCATCTCACCCGCCCGACGATGCATCCCGCTACGGACACAGTATTTACCACGACAGGGCGCGTCCACTACCCGCACCCCCTGCGCAGAAAGCGCAATCACCGAAACACCGATATCCCCTGGAATACGAATAGTGGTGACTCCGCTCCCTTTTTGTGGCCACGGATAGCTTGCCACCTCACGGTTACCATGAAAAATTTCCACCGATTTGGGGGTGCCTGCCAGCAGTTGCGGTGAGAACCACCAGCCCGCAACAATCAGCAGCAACACGAGGCCGAGCAGCCATCGGTCCGCACCCGTTCCCCGCCAATTCACCGACAAACGCGCGCCATTGTTGATACTAATTACCTCCGCGCCCCTGCATCTGCGCGGCGAAATATTCCAACTTTGAGAATACCGGCACTTCGATCGTAACGGTTAATGCAGCAGTGGAGCAATCACCAGTGACACAATCGCCATCACATTGATCAGGATATTCATCGATGGCCCAGAGGTGTCCTTGAATGGATCGCCTACGGTGTCGCCCACCACCACCGCAGCATGCACCGCAGAGCCCTTGCCGCCATAGTTTCCCTTCTCAACATACTTCTTGGCGTTGTCCCAGGCACCACCGGCATTGGACATGGTCAGCGCCAGTAATACACAAGAGACCAGCGCACCGCCGAGCATGCCGCCCAATGCCGCCGCACCAAGCCCAAACCCCATCACCACAGGCGCGCCTAACGCCAATACCCCAGGAAGAATCATCTTCTTCAGCGCCGCATCGGTGGCGATCGCAATACATTTTTCAGTATCGGGCTGCGCAGTCCCCTCCATCAGGCCGGGAATCTCATGAAACTGACGACGAATCTCCTTAATCATATCAAATGCGGCATCACCCACCGCAGTCATGGTAATGGAGCCGAGAAGAAATGGCAGCACACCACCAATAAACATCCCTATCAGCACCACAGGATTGGTCAACTCAATCGTAAAGTGCGCAACATGCTGCGACACCGTCTGTGTATAGGCGGTAATAATCGCCAGTGCCGCCAATGCCGCCGCACTAATGGCAAACCCCTTACCGATTGCGGCGGTGGTGTTACCCATCTCATCGAGTGAATCAGTAATCTTGCGCGTCTCTTCACCAAGCCCCGCCATCTCAGCGATCCCTCCCGCGTTGTCAGCCACCGGACCATAGGCATCAATCGCCATCGTAATCCCCACGGTAGCCAACATCCCCACCGCAGCGATGCCAACCCCGTAGAGACCGCACAGATGCGACGCCACAAAAATCACCACGCAAATCGTCAACACCGGCACCGCCACCGACTCCATGCCGATCGCCAAGCCTGCAATCATCACCGTCGCCGGTCCGGTCTCACCAGCTTTGGCGATATGATCCACCGGCGCACCTCCAGTGTAATACTCGGTAACCAGACCAACAATGATCCCTCCTACTGCACCAGCCAGCACTGCGCCCCAAACACCCGTGGCTACACCCAGCCACGCAATGACGAGATACGAGGCGATAATGAACAACAGCGCCGCACCAATCGTGCCGATGCGTAGCGCCACATCGAGCTTCTTGCGCGCGTTGACCTTAACCAACCAGATACCGAGCAGGGAGCACAACAATCCGGCCGAGGAGAGAGCTAATGGCAGAAACATCAGGGTCGATTGATGGCCCAATGGCGCCAGCGCATCTGCGGTCATGGTCGAGGCGATCGCGATGGTGGCGATCATGGCACCACAATAGGACTCGAAAATATCCGAGCCCATCCCCGCTACATCACCAACATTATCACCAACATTATCGGCGATCACACCAGGATTGCGGGGATCATCCTCGGGAATCCCCGCCTCCACCTTACCCACCAAATCCGCACCGATATCGGCACTCTTGGTGAAGATCCCTCCACCAACACGCGAAAATAGCGCCACCAATGAGGCTCCCATACCAAAACCGTGAATCGCATGGACCGTTTCCGGATCACCACCAAACAAGAGATAGAGCGAACCCAACCCAACCAAGCCCAGGGCTGCCACCGTCAACCCCATCACCGAGCCGCCCATAAAGGCGACATTGAGCGCCATTGCCGAACCCACATTATGCGCCGCTACCGTAGTCCGCACATTGGCTTTGGTCGCGGAAAACATCCCACAATACCCTGCCAATGCCGAACAACCCGCACCCAGCAAGAAGGCCATCGTGGTATGCATGCCCAGAGGCGATAACCCCAATGCGATGGCAACGGCCACCACGAAACCCAGCAGGATGGTGTACTCTCGTCGGAGAAACACCATTGCTCCCTGATGGATCAAATCCGAGATCTCTACCACCTTACCCTCGCCAGCAGGGAAGGCGATCACCTGGCGATAGATTGCGAACGCGACCCCCAGCCCCAGCAAGCCAAGCAATATGGGAATAAGCGCGATAGCTGTCATTACGCCAGCCGTTCCACTAAGGCATCACCAAACTCCGAGGTTGAAAGTTTGGTTGCCCCCTCCATTTGGCGATGGAAGTCGTAGGTCACAGTTTTGGCAGCAATCGCCCCCTCAATCGCCAAGGGGATCGCATCTGCGGCCCGATCCCAACCAAGGTAATGCAACATCAGCTCACCAGAGAGGATCAGCGATGAAGGGTTAACCATGTTCTTATTGGTATATTTCGGCGCAGTACCATGGGTCGCTTCAAAAATTGCATGTCCAGTGTCGTAATTGATGTTGGCACCAGGTGCGATCCCAATCCCCCCCACCTGTGCGGCCAGTGCATCCGACAAGTAATCGCCATTGAGGTTGAGGGTCGCCACCACATCAAACTCTTTCGGCCGGGTCAGTACTTGCTGCAAGGTGATATCCGCAATGGCGTCCTTAATAACGATCCCATTCGGCAATTTGCACCACGGACCACCATCAATTTCCACCGCACCAAACTCGCTTTTGGCCAGTGCATAGCCCCAACCCATGAAGCCACCCTCAGTGTACTTCATAATATTACCCTTGTGTACCATAGTGACACTTTTACGATGATGATCAATGGCATACTGAATAGCAGCACGAATCAACCGTTCACTACCCTGACGCGATACCGGCTTGATTCCGATCGCACTGCTATCCGGAAAACGGATCTTAGTCACCCCCATCTCCTGTTGCAGGAAGGCGATGACCCTCTTCGCGCCATCGCTCTCCGCAGGCCACTCAATGCCGGCGTAAATATCCTCGGTGTTCTCACGAAAGATCACCATATCGACATCCTCTGGCCGCTTGACCGGACTAGGAACCCCAGCGAAATACTTCACTGGGCGCAGACAGACATAGAGATCCAACTGTTGACGCAAGGCCACATTGAGCGAGGTAAATCCACCGCCAATTGGGGTAGTTAATGGTCCCTTGAGCCCAATCAGATATTCACGAAAAGCATCCAGCGTTACCTCTGGTAGCCAGCCATCATCGCTCTGGCCACTCAGGTTCCACGCCTTCTCACCGGCAAACACCTCCATCCAGGCGATCTTGCGTTGGTCGCCATAGGCTCCGGCCACTGCGGCATCCAGCACCCGCTGTGCCGCCGCCCAGATATCGGGACCAATGCCATCGCCCTCAATATAGGCAATAATCGGCTGATCTGGAACCTGGAGGGTGCCGTCGGCTCCCATCGTAATTTTTTCACCAAACAGTGGTGGCGTGATCGTTACGGACATCTTGGTTGTCTCCTTACATACATATTCAACGCTGGTAGCTACTCAGCGCACTCTCGGTTTTCCCGATAGCGGCACTGAAAAACGCTCAGATATTTTCAAGGGGTGGTAACTACTCAGATCGTCCCTGAGCTGTTACCAATAGATTAGTGGTGTGTGGTGGTGGCCTTTCTCATCATCCGAATCGCCGCCCTCGCCAGATTGCGTGCCTGCTGCGCCTCTGCTCGCGCCCGATCATAGCTCTGATGATCCAGCGCCATGGACGCCTTGCGCAGCGAAATGTTCGCATCGGCCAACTTTCGCGCAGCCGCACTTCCCTGTGCAGGTACGCGATCATGCGCCGCCTGAATAGCAGATCTCGCCTCCGCCATCATCTGCAATGGCGGCTGATGCGCCGCACAGGCCACCAGCAGCACCCCAAATAGTAGCACCAATACTCTAGCGATCATGCGAACAGCAACCATCTAGCGGCCAAGTTTATGCAGAAAATCCTGCACCAACCCATCCAATTCGTTGGTGACCTCCTGCAGTGACCCTGCCGCCTCCAGCATCGATTGCGCGGCCATACCAGTATCCTCGGCGGTCGTCATCACCTCACCCATATCCTCAGCCACCTGTACCACCGTATCGTTGGCATTTTGAATGCTCGTGGCGATCTCGGTAGTTGCCTCCTGCTGCTGATCCGCTTCACCGGTAATCTGATCAGTGATTTTGCCCACCTCAGCAATGGTGTCGGCAATCATATGGATCGCTTCGGTACTTTGATCGCTCTCCACCTGCAGTTTTTTGATCTGACGCGAGATCCGTTCGGTTGCCTGAGCTGTTTGGTTGGCCAAATCCTTGACCTCGCCGGCAACGACCGCAAAGCCCCGACCAGCCTCACCGGCTCGCGCAGCCTCAATCGAAGCATTGAGCGCCAATAGATTGGTCTGCTCGGCAATCTCCGAGATCAGTACCACCACATCGCCAATCTCACGGGTCGCCTTGCCCAGCGAAGCCACGGTCTCACGCGTAGTGCTGGCTTGTTCCACCGCACGCCCAACAATCTCCTGAGCCGCGATAATGTGACGCCCCTCCTCAGTGATCGACGCCGTCAGCTCCTCAGCCGCAGCCGCTACCGTGGCTACATTCTGTGCCGCAACCTCAGCACCACTGCTCGAGCTTGCCGCACGACTCTTGGAATGTTCCGCACTCTCCGACACATGGTTGGCCTGCCCCTCTACCTGTCCTGCCACATCACGCATCCGACCCACCACCAAGCCAATCTGCTCCTGAAACTCGCTCAGTGCATCCTGAGTATCGTGGGCGCGACGCGTAAATGCAGCCACCGAGTTAAGGCTACCATTGACTGCATCACCGGTTCGTCGCATCTCATCGGAGAGCCCCCGCACATCAACCCGCCGATCAAGATCGCCACTCCCCATCGCATCCAGACTGGAGACAACCTCCATCATAAACGCCTCCATATTATCACCCAGGCGATTAATTTCATGCGATAGGTGACCAATCTCATCCTCACACATCACAGGATAAACGCGCGGACCCATCAATCGGTATGCCCACTCATCCATCACCTCAAGCTGACGATTGATACGGCGACGAATCACCATCGTGAAAATCAGCTGGGTAAAAATACCAATCAGCACCACTGCGGCAATCATCCCCCAGAGCTTGTGCGCCATCGCCCCCATCTCTCGATCAACCCCCGCAAAACGGACATCCATATCGGCATTTTGGAATTTCACCACCCGTGCCAGCGAATTCACTAGGTCATGCCCCTTATCACGCAAGGCGTTGATCGCAGCCTGCATCTGCTTGGCATCACCACCTTCACGCGCGGTAGCCACCACATCTCCCAAATCACTCAAGTCGGCAAAATCGGCCGCCACGGCCTGCAGACGATCCAGTGCCGCTTGAATCCGTGGGTTCATATCATAATCACCATAGAGGCTCAACATCTCACCGATATCGTCATAAAATTTATCCATGACCACCTCGGCCGATTTCGCAATCTCAGGGTCGCCGGTCAGCGCTGATGTTGTCAACAATTGCTGTGCCTCCAACACATGCATCTGCAACGAGGTCACCGCCATGATGTTAGTCATTGAGGTATCTTTCGCATCGTGCACCTCAACAACCACATCTCGCGATTCATGGATCGCGAGCCCGGTCAGCGCCACCACCACCACAGTGATGAATGTAAATGCAATGGTAATCATCCACTTCAATGGCGTCCGTAGCAGATAGCCGATCAGACCCTCTTGCCGCCAGATCGTACCCATGCGTGTAAATAGATGTTTCATACGGCTCCTCCTACTGCTGGATGCGCCAATGGATAGAGCGGGCTATTGCGGTACATCTCATCAATCTGCGCCCGCGTCAGTTTGGCGCGTACATCCAGCGACCCCTCGGCATCGGACAGCGTCTTGTACAACGCCTCCATCTCGCCAATCTTCTCCGCAGTCATGCGTCGCCGCACAGCAAAATAGCCAGTAACCATATTTTCATCATTGCGTTGCGGCGTCATGGTGACATCGACCCAGTAGGTATCGCCATTTTTACAACGGTTTTTCACCTGACCGCGCCACTCTTTGCCCTGGCCCAAGGTATCCCAGCACCAAGCAAACGCGATACATGGCATATCGGGGTGGCGCACCAAATTATGTGGCTGTCCAACCAATTCATGGGTCTTGTAACCAGCAACGCGGCAAAACACATCGTTGGCATAGGTGATGACGCCCTTAAGATCAGTCTTGGAACAGATCCATTCGTTATCACGCATGGTTTCATTGACCTTTCCGGTCACAGGTAGAATTACTCGCACAGCCAGCCCCCCCCCAGTAAAAAATGTCCGCATCCAGCTTGCACAGGATCGTCAAGCACAAACGCAGAATTGGTATGATGGTTGCAACCATACGGAAAACCGTCCGGACTTCAAGCTTCATTTCCTCACAATCGCAAAACCTGTTTTATCATGCAGATGCGATGCTCACTCGCCTGACCAACCCGCGCCGTAGATCTTGTGCCTTCACCTCCAATTTTGCCCATCAGGGAGCACAAGGCTACATTTATCCCCATGGATGGATTGGCATACAATCAGAAAGAGAGCGGAGGAACGCTGCGGCGATGGGCGGCAGCGTGCTCTGTACTAATATTGCTAGGGTTATTGGCGATATGGTGGAGCTTTGGTGCCATCATATCGCCAGACAAACCGCCGCGAAGGGCAACCTTGCCCACCAACCTTATTAAAAATAGCCCTACCCCAGCATTGGACGCAGCCCCACCACCGCAAATGATGACGCCGTCCCATTTTGGCCGCACGGTTTGGAGGCGTGATATCACCCAGATATTGCGTCAAAAGGGGGTGTCCGCTCCCACAGCACAAGAGATAACGCGCTGGTTACTGTTGTATTGTCGCTATTACCGAGTGCCACCAGACTTGGCCTTGGCGGTGATGGCTGTTGAATCTGGATTTAATCGTTTTGCCGTCAGCATAGCCGGCGCACAAGGATTGATGCAGATCATGCCATTTTGGCGCAAAAAGATCGGCGATCACCAAGATAACCTTTTCAATATCGAGGTGAATATTCGTTATGGCTGCGCAATCTTACGCCACTATTTAGACCGCTACCCGACCATGGATCGTGCACTGGCAGCATACAATGGCAGCATTGGCTCCCAGCGCTACATCCGCAAAGTACGCGCAGCGATGCAACGCTTTGATGCCATCCCCACCCTAGCGAACCTGGCGGAATAGAACCTGACATGTAACTACTCAGCTCACTTCCGGTTTTCCTGATAGCAAGGCGAAAAAGCGGAGTTTACTACTGTAAATGGGCATGTTTCAACGCCGCTATCGGAAAAACCGGAAGTGAGCTGAGTAGTTACCCTGACATCGCAGTGCCAAAAAATAGATGACGGAGCCTATCAAAATTATGGATTATAAATGGATCACATTATGTTGTCTGCTGACGATCACTTCAGGATGCGCCCTGACTTCGGGGATGCAGCCTCGGGCAAAGCCCTCGGCCTTCAACTTCCTCAACAATTACAAATCGGCATTGCACGATTTTGAACTCGGTCATGTGATGGAGGCCCGTGCAAAAATCGTTGCGATGGACAAATCTCGCGAGGATTATGCCGCAGCGCAAACGCTATTACATCAGCACATCGACCCTTCACGACTCAAAATGCTACAGTTCTATCTGGATCGCGCTCGGCTACGAGAAAAACATAACAAGTGGAAAATGGCGGCGCAAGATTTTGGCCAAGCAGCCTACTTCTCCATTCGCCCAAAACGCTGGCAACAACAACGCACCAGGGTGATCATGAAAATGCGGCAACTACGGTTTGACATCCTACGCAAAGCCTTACAAGCCGAGGATCGCGATCTACTAGCACATCCAAAAGCGTTGACCCCCCCCAAACAACTCCGTAATGACCCTCGCATTAAAGCGTGGCAGGAGGCGCGCTGGAATGCGGTGGAGGAGCAGTCACAAAGCGCCTACTCCAAGGCCAACGGCTATCTGCATGACAATCTTCCCGAACTCGCCTACGCCGAGCTGCAGTCCGCACTAAGGCTGGATCCGGGAGCCAACCAAGCCCAAGGATTGTTGGATAAGGTAGCCAAGCAACTACCTCCGCAGATTCATCTCACGAGAATCAAATCATCCTCACGAATCAGAAAACCCAAAGCCAAACACGCACTGCCCAATCTCAA
Organism: Mariprofundales bacterium; assembly: GCA_030950645.1. Lineage (GTDB taxonomy): Bacteria > Pseudomonadota > Zetaproteobacteria > Mariprofundales > J009 > JAUZRF01. Next base: position 29,009 of record JAUZRF010000007.1, on the reverse strand, counting down.
TGGGGCCACCATTAAACAGATGATTGCTGCCCAGCAATGGGTCAAAGCACGCCAATATGCACTGGCATGGAAACGCCAGCAAGGCGCCAATGCGGGAAAATTACTCCAACAATTATCCCATCAGGCGCAGCTGTTTTTCAATCACGGGCGGATGGCGGTAAAACAAGAAAAGTTAGATAAAGCGATTACACTGTGGCAGCAAGCGGTGACACTGGCCCCGAAAAACAAGGAATACAGCAAGGCGCTGGAGTGGGCAAAGCAGATGCAAGAACGGCTGACATTACTCAAAAAAGAGGAGTAACTGCTCAGCTCACTCCCGGTTTTCCCGATAGCGGCGTTGAAAAATACTCATTTACAGTAGTAAACTTAAGCTTTTTCGCCTTGCTATCAGGAAAACCGGAAGCAATCTGAGCAGTTACAGCCATTTTTGGTAGGGTGCTGAGTAGTTACAAAGAGGAAAAACTAAGTACAAGGAAAAATAAACCATGACAACACGGGATCAGGTGGTGCGCCCGCGGCGACCCTCACGACAAATTCAGGTGGGAAGCGTCGCCGTCGGTGGTGATGCCCCCATCACTGTGCAATCGATGACCAACACCATCACCCACGACATTGATGCCACCGTAGCGCAAGTGCAACGCATCAGCGATGCAGGAGCCGACATCGTGCGCATCTCGGTGCCTGATCCCGAATCAGCCGCAGCACTACCGGAGATTCTGGCGCAAACCGATATTCCGATCATTGCGGACATCCACTTCAGCTACAAAATGGCATTGGCATCGCTCGATGCCGGGGTAGATGGCCTGCGACTTAACCCTGGCAACATCGGTGATCGCAGCCGGGTAGAGCGGGTGGTCAAGGCCGCTGCCGAGCGCAATACCTCGATCCGCATCGGGGTCAACGCCGGTTCGTTGGAGCGAGAGATTAACGAGAAGTACGGCGAGCCATCTGCTGCCGCGATGGTGGAGTCGGCACTGGGTCATATCCATATTCTTGAAGATATGAACTTCCACCAAATCAAGGTATCGCTCAAGGCCAGTAACATCCCGATGACAGTAGCGGCCTACCGCATGTTGGCTGAAAAGGTTGATTACCCCCTCCATCTCGGCATCACCGAGTCGGGCAGCCTGTTTGCGGGCACGGTGAAATCCTCAATTGGTCTCGGGCTGATGTTGGCGGACGGCATTGGCGACACCATCCGGGTCTCGCTGGCCGCTGAGCCGGAGGAGGAGGTGAAGGTTGGCTTTGAGATTTTAAAAGCGATGGGGCTGCGGCAGCGCGGGGTCAATCTGATCGCCTGTCCCTCCTGTGCTCGGCAAAAATTCGATGTTATCCGGCGGGTCGCCGAGCTGGAACAACGGCTCTCCCATATCCGTGAAAGCATCGATGTGGCGGTGATCGGCTGCGTGGTCAACGGCCCCGGCGAGGCGCGCGAGGTGGCGATTGGGGTCACCGGCGGCAAGCCAACCCACACCCTGTATAAGGATGGAGAGAGATGCGGCAAGGTGAGCGAAGAGGAGCTAATCGACACCATCGTTGCGGATGTTGAAGCGCGTGCAGCGGCAATACGGGCGCAGGATTGACTACCCCATCGAGTGCACCAATGCGGGTGCTCTTTGTCTGCCTCGGCAACATCTGTCGCTCACCGTTGGCTGAAGTGATCGCCAACCACGAGGCCGAACGCATGGGGGTGGCGGCACGCTTCCACTTTGCCTCGGCTGGCACGGGAAACTGGCATGTCGGGGGGGGGGCTGATCCCCGTTCCGCACAAACCGCCCAGACACACGGGCTGGACCTAAGCACCCACACCGCCCAACAGATCACCGCACCAACGATTGGAGATTGGCAATGGTTCATTGCGATGGATGCTGACAACCATACCCAACTGCTAGCGATGGGCGTGCCAGCCAACCGGCTCTGGATGATGCGGCAGTTCGAACCAAACACTACCACCCCACCAGATGTGCCCGACCCCTATTACGGCGGTGCCGATGGCTTCGATCACATGTACCAGCTATTGGGTGACAATGCCGCGCGGGTGATCGGCCAACTGCTGAAGCAGGCCGCGTGAACACCGTCGACTTGATTACCCTAGCTCTGGCCGAGGATGCTGCGAATCACGATATTACGGCACAGGCAACGATTGGTGTTAATCTGCAGGCCAGTGCCCGCATCATTGCCAAAGCGAAGGGGGTGCTCTCCGGGGTAGGGCTCGCGCGTCAGCTGTTTTCCACCCGCGATCCCGAGCTCCAGCAAGTGTGGCCGCTGCGTGATGGTCAAGCAGTGCAGGGTGGCGATGTGGTCGCCACCATCACCGGATCGGCGCGTTCCATTCTGAGTGCGGAGCGGGTAGCGCTCAATTTCCTACAACACCTCTCCGGCATCGCTACCGCCACCCATGCGGTCGTGCAGCGGATAGCGGATACCCATTGCACCGTTGCCGACACCCGAAAAACCACGCCGGGATTGCGAGCTCTGGAGAAGCAGGCGGTAGTGCACGGTGGCGGCATCAATCATCGCCCCGATCTGGCCGGAGGCTTTTTAATCAAGGAGAACCATATCGCAGCCACAGGATCCATTGCTGAGGCGATTGCACGCTGCCGGGCAAGTGCGGCCACCGGCTGGATTGAGGTGGAGTGCGAGACCCTCGATGAGGTATCACAAGCGGTAGCTTGCGCCCCAGAGATGATCTTGCTCGATAACATGACCCCAGATCAAGTCGCGGCCGCGCGCGCGCTGGTGCCCGAATCAATCACATTAGAAGCCAGCGGCGGCATCACGGCGGCCAACGCTCGCGACTATGCGCTGCGCGGGGTGGATCGCATCGCCATGGGTAGCATCACCCACTCCGCAGCCGCACTCGACCTCTCCCTTTTAATAACTACTCAAATTGATTCCGGTTTTTCTGATAGCAAGGCGAAAAAACCATGATCGCCCCCACCCCACTCCACCTGCCAGATAGCCAAATATCCTGGCACCACTTGGCGCTTGATAGCGTCGATTCCACCAATGATGTTGCGCTACGCCAGGCTGAGGAGGGCGCAGCCGAAGGGTTAATCGTCACCGCCCGGAGCCAACGCTGTGGACGCGGCCGTCTGGGTCGGCGCTGGCAATCCGGTACGGATGAGAGCCTGATCATGAGTGTACTGCTACGCCCCACCTGGCTGCCGCCACAACGGGCATCCACCCTCTCGCTACTGACCGCACTGGCACTCTTTGATGCCCTGAACTTACCGAATTCCCGACTAAAATGGCCCAACGACCTCCTGGTGGATGGCAAGAAAATAGCGGGAATCCTTACCGAAATGCGCACCGGAACGGCTACCGATGGAACGCGCATCAATGCAGTAGTGATCGGTATTGGAATCAATCTGCGCACCCCCCATGATGGCTGGGCCAACAACTTCCGGCTACCTGCAACCTCGCTGGCAGAGCAGAATGTCGACTCGGATGCCAATGTTTGGCTCCCCCGAATCCTATTGCAGCTCGATCGCCGCTATACTCAGTTACGCGCCCAGGGATTCACGCCAATAGCCAACGCATGGTGGCAAGCCCATGGCGATGGCCACATGGTGCGGGTCAATGAAGGTTCGCAACCCTGGCAAGGCACCGCCATCAAGCTTGATGATGATGGCGCACTGTTAGTTGCCCGCGATAATGGCATCCAACGCGTAGTAACCGCCGATGTCATCCATTTACCGCAACTACTCAGCACCCATTGAAAACATCCCATCCATGGGCGCATTGATGATCCCTATATCTGCGAACGGCGATCACGCTGCATCAACCATTGCGTACCCCAACTGCCACAAAACAACAGGCACAGCATCATCACAATGGTCGCTCCGGCGGGCCAGTCGGCGGCGTATGAGACCATCAAACCACCAAACACACCGGTGATGGCAGCCACCATACTCACCCACCACAACGACCATAACGACCGCCCCCAGAACCAGGCGATTGCTGCCGGCAGCACCATCAGTCCGGTAGTCAGCACCACCCCTGCCAATTTGACACACAGAATCACCGTTAAGCCAACCACCGCATAGAGCAGCAGGCGATAACGCTGCACCGGCACCCCATTCGCCTCGGCCGTGGTGGCATCAAAGGCGATGCTCCACCACACCCGCGCCGCCCAAGCCACCGCAACCATCACCCCACAGGATATCAACATCAGATATGATATGTCTTGCTGCGAAATCAATAGAATATTGCCAAAAAGCAGACCAAAAATATCCACCTGCTGACGATCAGCACCTGCCAATAGCAACACCCCCAGCGCCATACTTCCAGAAAACAGCATCCCGGAGGCAGCATCGTTGTGGATACCTTTGCCGGTTGGCATCCATGGCAAAAGCAGCGCCACACTGACCGCTACCAGCGAGGCCATCGGCAATAAAGGCAACCCTGTCACCGCCGCCAGTCCCAACCCTGCCAATGAAGCGTGCGCCACCCCGACGGTGAGAAATGATAGCCGATGCGCCAACACCATCACCGATACCGTGGAGGCGACCACTGCGATCAGCAGCGCTGGCCACAAGGCATCACGCATCACCTCGCTGGCAAAAAAACCATCCATCATGCGTAACTACTAAGCACCCTACCAAAAAATGGCTGTAACTGCTCAGATTGCTTCCGGTTTTTCTGATAACAAGGCGAAAAAGCGGAGTTTACTACTGTAAATGAGTATTTTTCAACGCCGCAATCAGGAAAACTGGGAGTGAGCTGAGTAGTTACCATCATACCACCGTGACCTCCGGCTGCTGGCAACCAATGCAAGCGTGATCATGTGCCATCACATGCATGTGTGATCCGTACATATCCTGCCACACCTGCGGTGGAATCTGCTCACCAGCCATGGCGTGGTGATGAATGCGGCGGTTGAGGCAGGCCACCGAATCCACAAAAGAAGAAATTGCAGCAATATCATGCTCAACCATAATAATGGTCTTGCCCTGTTGATCGCACAGCTGGCGCAATAATCGGTAGAGTTGGTCTTGTGCTTGGGTATCAAGAGCCGCCGAGGGCTCATCAAGCAAGAGCACGGTGGGATTGCGCATCAAGGCGCGCGCCAACCGCACCCGCTGGCGCTGCCCACCCGATAAAACACGAAAATCCTTGGCCATGCAGTGGAGGATCCCGACCGATTCCAGTGCCTCAGCGATCCGGTCGCGCACCTTGGCACGACGCCATAGCCAGCTGCCGAATTTGGGGTCTCCCATTGCCACCACCTCTTCCACCGTAATCGGTAGCGAGGGGTGTTGCGCTTGCAACTGATGCACAAAAGCCACCCGCTGTAAAATTTTACGGCGATGTTTGGCATCCATCGCCACCCCAGCAAAGCGCACTATGCCGCTACGGGGAGTTAGCATCCCAATCAGCAACGCCAGCAGCGTGCTCTTGCCCGCGCCGTTGGGGCCGACGATACCCATAAAATGGCCCGCCGCTAACGAGAAGGTAATGTTCTCCAACACGGGGTCTGATGCGGCTCCGAAGCCGATCCCCTCTACCTCAACCGATGCGCTCAAGGCTGCGTCGAAGGTTCAAGCATGCGGGCGAGAATCTGTTGATTATCGGCAATCAACGACAGCAACGGCTGACCACAAGAGCCCAAGGCGTTCAGCGTCACCATTTGCGATTTCGGTGCATGGGTATGAAGCCAATCGAGCATGCGATTGGTATGACTCACCTCCGCCACCAGCAACGGCGGATTGGCGCCTCGTAGCAGCTTAAGCGTTTTCTCCAACATACGGGGACTCGCCTCATGGCCATGGTGTGACAGCTCCAACACCGCCCGCACCGGAATGCCATAATGGACAAACAGCCGCTGCCAAGCCGGATGCTGCATGATCACGCCACGCTGTTTAAGCGGCTGCAATAGCTGCCGCCAGCGGCGATCCAACTGCTGCAACCGGGATATTGCCAACGATTGCTGATGCGCAAGCTGTTGCGGCGTTGCCAAAGCCCCAAGCCCTGGCACCAATATTGCCAAGCCGTGCTCCACATCTGCAGGCACTAGCCAAGCGTGATGCGCTTGCGGCCACAGATCGACTACGCCGCTCCCACTAGCGCCCCCACTGGCTCCATTCGCGCTTTTCCGCGGCTTCAGCCCGCTCCAGCCACCATCATCGCCACTGCTACGCACCAGCACCGTGAACCGCCGCAACTGCTCCACCTGATGGGGCGTCAACTGGCTATGGTGCGGGTCTGCGTTGGCGCGGAGCAAGCATATCGGTGCCGATTGCGGCAACAAAAGCTGCACCATACCACCCAGCGGTGGCAGGGTTACGCCCACGGCCTCCGCATGCACACGCGCGGCATCAACGCGCGTCGCGTTGAACAACACCATCTGGAACAAAAAGAGGAAAAGAAAAAACCGTTTGATCATATCGCCAATGCTAACCAGCCAGACCCGTCAAAGCAGCATTGTGCCAGCGAAGAATCACTGCCAGCGACCACACTTGACCGCCGCCAGCGCGTGGTTAGTGGGCGCAGAATCACTGATTGACCGCACACAACCCTTGGCGATTGGCTACTCCGGTGGAGCGGACTCCACCGCCCTGCTGTTGGCACTGGCAGAATGGCACCCACATATCGAGGCATGGCATATTGACCACGGATGGCATGCCGCCTCCCAGCATCACGCCCAAATTTTGGCCGAACGGTGCCATGATTGGCAGATCCCCTTTCGTTGCCGCACCGTGCAGTGTGATCCAGGGCGCAACCGCGAAGCCTCAGCGCGCCATGCGCGCATGACGGCGTTTCGTGACCTCGCCAAACAGCGCGGTATCCACCATATCGCCCTTGCCCACCATCGCGATGACCAAGCTGAGACGGTACTGATGCGCCTGCTACAAGGTGCTGGCGTGCGAGGGTGCTGCGGCATCCGATCAGAGCAGATGCTAGGCACACTACACCTGCTGCGCCCCCTGCTGCGCCAACCCGGTTCCGCATTGCGCACCGCACTCAAGCAAGCCTGCATCCTCTGGCTAGAAGACCCCTCCAACCACGATACCACCCTGCTACGCAACCGATTGCGCCACTCCCTCCTTCCCGCCATGAACAGCGCCATGAACACCATACCAGACGGCAGCAATTGCCATCCGGCCACTGAACTATTCACGCGCCTAAGTGCGCAAGCACAACGGTTACAACAGCATATTGAAGCCTTGGCGCAAACCGTTCCCATCACCAAACAGCAAGCCGGTGTCGCCGTGTTATGGCAGAAGTGGCGCCTTCAATCCGCGCCCATTCGTGCAGCTATCTTGCAGTCCATGGCCCGTGAACTGCTTGGTGCATCGGTCTGCCTGGGACGGCGCCACATTCAAGCGGTGGAGGCATGGCACCAACAGGGGGGGCGCGGCGGTATTGACCTCTCCGCCAGCCGATTGCTACACAAAGGGTCACACCTACTACTGAGCAAAAGGGGTCATTAGACTACAGTTACAGCTATTTTCTGGTGGGGTGCTGGGTAGTTACAGACTACATTAGACTAGGCAAGCCATAGCCGCCATGTGTATGGTTCGCAACATGCTGCTACTTGGGATCACACCCAATGTGGCTTATTTATGGAAAACAAGGAGTGCCGATGGCTAAGAAAAAATTAGAGAAAGAGCTCGACAACTCCCGTCAGGATTTTCGAGTCAATGATGTCATGCCAATCCGTGACGAGCCGCTCACCCATGAAGAGTTTGAGATTAAAAAGCATCAAATTGATGCCAGATCCCGCCAATCATCGATGTTGCAAAGCATGATCAGCAAGGATATGTTCAACAGTGAGGTGCGCGACCATCTCAATACCGAGTTAAGCGATGCCATGAGCCAGCTCGACGCCAAACTCAACTTCCTTATCGGCTCGAACATGATCAACCAGGCCGAACAGGCTCAGCTGAAAGAACGACCCATCAATCTGAGTTGCACCGGTGCTGCGCTGGTTCCTGAACACCAATACAGGCGGGGTGAACCAGTTGAACTGATCATGCAATTAAGCACTTTCCCACCCACCACCATGCAGCTCATCGGCAAGATCATGTGGATACGCAAAAAAGAGACCGGAGAGCCATTCGTCGGCATCAAATTTATCTTCCGCGACCAAGAAGAGGAGAACTCGCTGGCGCGCTATGTATTCAAACGCAACCGGGAATCCATTCGTCTCAAAAAGATTGAAGACGAAACATAACTCAGCTCACTCCCGGTTTTCCCGATAGTGGCGTTGAAAATACGCATTTACAGTAGTAAACTCCGCTGTTTCGCCTTGCTGTCAGAAAAATAAGGCGCAATCTGAGCAGTTACCTCCGCGAAAGGGTTACGCCGTCACCGGTTGCGGCATGGTTTCACCTGCGATGCTGCGTGAAGCCAAGGCTCTGCGCTGCTTGATGCTATTGACCACCGCAAGGATGAATCCCAGCGCAATAAATGCCCCCGGTGGCAGCACAAACATAATAAAACCGGGATAATCCGCCCCCAGCAGGTTAAAGCCGAACAACTCACCCTTGCCCAAGAATTCACGCACACCACCGAGCACCACCAGCGCGAAGGTGAAGCCCAGTCCCATACCTAAGGCATCAATCAACGAAGCGCCCAAGCTGTTTTTGCTAGCAAAGGCCTCCGCGCGACCAAGAATCGAGCAGTTCACCACAATCAGCGGAATAAACAGCCCCAACACCAAGAAAGTGTCGTGCATCCAGGCATCCATCGCCATGCCAAAGATGGTGACAAAGGTGGCAATGATGGTAATGTACACCGGAATCCGCACCTGATGTGGCACCTGATGGCGTACCAATGAAACCAAGGTGTTGGAGCTAAGCAGCACCAGCAGGGTAATCGCCCCCATCCAGAAACCATTGGCCGCAGAGGTGGTTACACCCAGTAGCGGGCACATGCCGAGCAGTTGGGCAAAAACTGCATTGTTGTGCCACAGGCCATTGGCTAGAATTTCTCGTTTTTTCATCTTCTCTCCTGATCGCGACCCAAAGTCGATGGAATCAAGGTAACTACTCAGAGTGCTTCCGGTTTTTCTGATAGCAAGGCGAAAAAGCGGAGTTTACATACTGTATAATGCGCATTTTTCAACGCCGCTATCGGGAAAACCGGAAGTGAGCTGAGTAGTTACGAATCAAGTAGAGTCGCAACGGCAACACTGCTACCCTCGCGCCATGCTACCGACGGATGCTATCTTGCCCACCCCATACCTCGCCACCTTACTACGACGAGCAGGATTGAATCGAGATGCGCTCGCCGACAACCTCGCCGCAGCCTCACTTCCCGATGGCTCAGCCCAATGGCTCCCGCCCTGCAATCCCAGTAACATCGCTGAGGCGCAACACCATCTGCGCCACCACTTTGCGCGCAGCATGAGTCACATCATCTGGTGGGAACTGGCGCTGCACGGTGATATCGCTGCCTCATGGCGCGCGATATCGCGGCTCGCAGACGGGCTATTAGGCCAAGCACTAACCATGGCCGAGACCCTTCTCACCCCCCGTTACGGTCACATCGCGGGGGGAGAATACTGCATCATCGGCCTGGGGAAATTGGGGGGCTATGAGCTCAACCTTGGCTCGGATGTCGATCTATTATCTGTCTGGGAGGCGACCGGAGAGAGCAGTGGAGGACGGCAAACCATCAGCGCCGAAGAGTATTACGCCCACCTCACCCGCATGGTGATTCGCCTAATTGATGAGCCAACCGAGCATGGTCGGGTGTGGCCGGTCGATATGCGCCTTCGCCCTGGTGGTGCCACATCACCGGTCGCCGTCTCGGTCGATGCCACCATCGATCACTACCTGCAGTTCGGCCAAACCTGGGAACGCGCCATGCTGATCAAGGCACGGCCTGTAGCAGGCTCACAACGGCTTGGGAAAGCCCTCTTATCTGGCATTCAACCCTTTGTTTTCAAGAAATACCTTGACTACACCACCGTTGCCGCCCTTGCCGACATGAAACGCCGCATCGACGGGCAGACACACGCCAACGACATTGCGCCCGGCTTTGATGTTAAACGCGGCATAGGGGGAATTCGTGAGATTGAATTCATGATTCAATCGCGCCAACTGCTCCACGGTGCGCGTCAGCCTGAGCTCCGCCTGACCGGCAGCATGGCGGCGCTGCAAGCGTTGCAAGCGAGCAACATCATCAATGCCGATGAGGCCAACGCGATGCGCAGTGCCTACCGCTTTTGGCGCCGGGTAGAACATGCCATCCAAGCCCAACATGGTGAGCAGACCCAAAAACTCCCCAAACACTTCGCCGACTACCTGCAGCCACGACTTCAGGTGGAAAACCTCACCCAAACTATGCAGCAACATGCGGCAGAGATTCACCGCCTATTCGCCCACCATGTGCTACCGATTACCGAGTTGGATGGCGGTACCACCGACTGGCTATCCCCCCTTCCCCCTGCGCTTCCTGAAACCTTTTCCACCAGTGATACGCGCCGCATTCACCTCGCTTTGGAGGCGCTACGCCAGCAGTTGTCTCGTGGGCTACTGCCCGAGCGCAGCAACACGCAGGTGCGGCGCATTCTCGCCCGCGCCATGCCCGTATGGTGCAATGATACCAATGGCATGGCGGCACTCGAGGCGTTTGTCGACATGGTGCGCACCATTAGCGGCCGCGCCACTTGGATCGATCTGCTCGCCACCCATGAGGGAACACTGAACTGGTTAATCGGCGTGCTCTCCGCTAGCCGTTATGTCGCCCAGCGCATCGCCAATAACCCATCCTGGCTGGAGTGGCCGCTAGAACAGGCGATGCACGAACACGATATCGACACCATCCATCAACAACTCATCACATTGGCCAATGATGACCCCGAACAGGCACTTGCCGATATCGGGCGCTTGGTTGATCGTGGCCGGCTACTGGCGGCACTCGCCGTCGATGCCCACACCGCAGATGCAGCGACAATTGGCTATTGGCTCGCCCGCTTGGCAGACGGTGCCACCATTGCCGCGCTTCGTATCTGCTGCCTCCAAATTGGGCTAGAGGAGAACTTCCCGCTGGTTGCGCTGGCGATGGGCAAGCATGGCAGTGAGGAGATGGGATTCACCTCCGATCTCGACATGGTGTTTGTACTGGTGTGTGATGATCCCAAGCAGGAGATGGCAGGACGCAGCATTAGTGAGCAGGCGCAGCGGCTAGGGCGGCGCATCATCCAAATCCTGACGGCGGCCCCACCCTACGGAGCTGGCTTTGCATTCGACGCCCGCCTGCGCCCTTCCGGAGAGAGCGGTGCGCTGGTAACCACCCTGCGCGGGTTCGACGATTACCAACACCACCATGCCCAAACCTGGGAACATCAAGCGCTGTGCCGAGCACGCGCCATTGCCGTGGATGGCACGGTGGCTGTCCAAGTAGAGCAAACCGTCGCGACCATCCTCAACCTACCACGAGAACCAAAGATACTGGCGAGCGAAGTGCGCACCATGCGAACAAAGATGGAGCACCACCTTGCCTCAAGCAACCCCGCCATGATTGATCTCAAACAGGATGCGGGAGGATTGGTGGACATTGAGTTCCTCGCCCAGTTCGCCCGCTTGGTATTTCATATTTCACAACGGGGCAGCGCGCAGATCCTCACCCAGATTCCCGCCACCGCCCCGCACCTATGGCAGCAACACGGACCACAACTGGCACAGCACTACCATGATTACCGCCAGATCGAAATCGCACTTCGGATCGAGTTGTGGCGATCTTTGCGCAAACTCCCCACCTCAGATGAAGCAACCGAATGGGAGACCTTACGCCGCCATTGCCGCATCCACACGCCGCAAGAGCTGCAACGAACCATGCAAGAGACGCGTACGCTATTTGATACCCTTCTCGCACTAGCGGCGTGAACAGTATCCGCCATATCGGCAACTATTTCCGAGTAAGGTTGATGGTATCACAACCAGCCATCATACCGTGCAAGAGATCGTTATCCAGGGTTCCGCCCGAGATTAATATCAAGATAAATACTTGAAAATAATGAATTAGATTATCATATGGAATGATGGTTTTGATTAAAATAGACTTTTCACGAGGCGGCTTTCCAGTGATGGCACCAAACCTGCTTATTAACCATTACAAAGTTCGTTGCACTGGCATTATGACTTATATGTCTGAGCCGATGAATACTGATCGGGAACTTGTCTATCTAAGGTTGTGTGAATCCCTCTATTGGGATACCTAATACCCAGATGCGGTGCCCACCTTTCTTCGCAAAGGGTTCAATTCATATAGGCCATAATGCCAGTGCAACGGCAAGATTCCCCGAAAGGCCTGCCAGACCCTCTTATCTGGCAGGCCTTTTTGCTGTTAGAAAACATCACTACTCAACACCCTACCCAAAAATAGCTGTAACCACTTAGATTACCTCTGGATTTTCTGACAGCAAGGCGAAAAAACGGAGTTTACTACTGTCAATGAGCATTTTTCAACGCCGCTATCGGGAAAACCGGAAGTAAGCTGAGTAGTTACCATCAGAGCATAAAAAAGGGCGGCTTAAAAGCCGCCCTGATTCACCAAAATTATGCGCTAAGAGAGCGTCTTCATAAACGCAATAACTTCATTCTGCTTGCTAGGATCGCAAACATGCTGTGGTGGCATTTTGGTTCTAGCTTTTGGATTGCCAGTGAATTCCTTCACAGCATCCTTGGAGTTACACATCCATTTACGCAGATGCGCCTCATCCCACTTCCAAGCTTTACCATCCTTGATATACTTGGTGAACTTGTATCGAAATCCAGGAGAAGCTCCCGCCTCACGATCAAAGATACCTGATTGCGTCCCATGCCCAGTATCACCCTTACCCCAACCTGGCCCAACTTTTTTCTTGGCCGAAAAATTATGGCACGCTTTACATTTGTTGTAGGCAGCCGCATCAGCAGATGTCGGAGTCGCCACCACGGTGCCTGCCACAAACGCAGCCGCCGCAGCCATCATCAATATTTTTTTCATACACTCTCCTTTCACCAATCAATTAATAATAATGCGCACGGCCACAAAAGAGCACCCGTCGCAGGAAGGAATGATAGCTAGTGCTGAATCCGCTGTCATTCGCTATTTTCACCACCAAAGGGGAGTCATTCCCCGCTAGCCATAAAATGTAGGGGTCAGGTCTTGTTTCGCGGATCTCAAACGCTAGAATATGGGCATGGCAAGATCATTACGCATTGAGTATGACGGAGCTATGTACCATGTAACCTCTCGGGGCAATGGCCGCACAGAAATTTACCTATCTGACAACGATAGGAGCATGTTTCTTGATGTGCTCAAGCATGTGATCGGACGGTTGGCTGGCGATGTCACGCCTACTGCCTGATGAGCAACCATTATCACCTGGTAACTACTCAGCTCACTCCCAGCTTTCCCGATAGCGGCGTTGAAAAATGCGCATTGACAGTAGTAAACTCCGCTTTTTCGCCTTGCAATCAAAAAAACCAGAATCGATCTGAGCAGTTACAGTCGCTTCATCAAAGATGGGGATAAAAATGCGCGAAACAAGACCTGACCCCGACATCCAAAAGCAAAAACAGATCAACAACCCACTGCATGGTATTACCTTGGAGCAGATTGTGAATAACCTCGTTGCCCATTTTGGCTGGGATGAATTGGGCATGCATATAAAAATCAAATGTTTCAACAGCGACCCATCAGTGAAGTCCAGCCTGAAATTTCTGCGGAAAACACCTTGGGCGCGGAAAAAAGTCGAAAATCTATACCTAGAAATGCAGAGCGATGCGAAGCCCCCTGTGGCGAAACCAGTATGGCTCGGATGGGATAAGGCCGTCAAATGATTGGGTTATCTCGCACCTGTTCTCGCCACTTGCCCATCGCATAACGCACGAACATGGAAAATACAGCGCTACTAATGTGGGGGATGCTATTCGGCGCCATTGGCATTGCTTTCTTTAGCTACGGTAAGAAACAGAAGGCAATCGTTCCACAAGGCACCGGCATCATCCTCATGGTGTTCCCATATTTTATATCGAATGTGTATCTGCTTGTCATTGTCGGCACCGTTTTGGTCGCGTTGCCATATTTTGTAAGACTTTGAACATCACTACTGATTTTTCTGATAGCGGCGTTGAAAAATGCTCATGAGTTTTGCAAGAGGCTCAGTAGTAAACTTAAGATTTTTTGCCTTACCATCAGAAAAACCGGAAGCGATCTGTGCCGTTACGGGATGTTTTCAATCAATGGGTGCTGGTAACTACTCAGCACCCTACCCAAAAATGACTGTAACTGCTCAGATTGCTTCTGATTTTCTTGATAGCAAGGCGGAAAAGCGGAGTTTACTACTGTAAATGAGCATTTTTCAACGCCGCTATCAGGAAAATCAGAAGCAATCTGAGCAGTTACCTTTGAACAAAAGTGAATAAGCAAGTTCTCGTGATTCAACAGGTGGAGCATGAACCACCTGCCCTGATTGGCTCAGCGCTCACTGCGGCAGGGATCACGCTGCATACCCTGCTCGCAGAGAGCAACCCCATTCCCGACCACGCCCATGACTACTGCGGGGTAGTTGTCATGGGTGGCCCCGCCTCAGCCAATGATTCAACCCCTGCAATCCAACAACAACTCACTCTGCTAAAGTGGTGCATTGCACAGCAAAAAGCCACGCTCGGCATCTGTCTTGGTGCGCAGTTATTGGCCAAGGCCGCAAATGGCACCATCACCCCATCCCCGATAAGAGAGTTGGGATGGTATCCGCTTCTGCCCACAGCTATTGCTGCGCAGGATCCCCTCTTTCAGCACCTAACTCAGCCCGTCCATCTGTTTCAGTGGCATGGAGAGAGCTTCACCCTGCCACCAGATGCGAATCTTCTCGCGAGCAGCCCTGAAGTGCCCAACCAGGCATTCCGCATCGCCGGCAGCCTGTATGGATTGCAGTTTCATGCCGAAGTCGATGCTGCGCTCATCGACAGTTGGATTTCACACGGGGCATCAGAACGGATTCACCTTGGCCAACAGGGCATTGACGCCATCAAGCAACAAACCCCCATCCATCTACCCGATGGCAACGCGCTATGCCAATCCATGGTACAGAGCTGGATCAAACTCCTTGATCCGCGTTGATATTGCAGGGCAATATCTCGCCCATCGTTTTTATGGTGTGTGGAGGTCGTATCCGGTATCCACCGCTAAGGCGGGGAAAGGCAATCTCCGTGGCAGCCTGCAAACACCAATCGGACGCCACCACATCGCCGCCAAAATTGGCAAAGGGATGCCGATTCGTACTGCTTTTCGCGGCCGCCAGCCTGTCGGCATCTACCAGCCAACCCGTGATGACCCGACACAAGATTGGATTCTCAGCCGAATCCTTTGGCTGGCGGGAGAGCAAACCGGACAAAATCGCCGTGGCAGCGTGGATACCTGGCAGCGCTACATCTACATCCACGGCACCCATGATGAGGCAGCCATCGGCACTCCAAGCTCGCACGGCTGCATCCGTATGCGTAACTGCGACATCATCACCCTGTTTGATCGCGTGCAACCCGGTGAGCGGGTCATCATCCGCTGATTATCGCACAATTGACGCACTGGTATCGCACCTTAGAGTGCGCAGCCCTCGTGATCGAGGTCCCCATCGTCTAGTCGGCCTAGGACACCGCCCTTTCACGGCGGCAACACCGGTTCGAATCCGGTTGGGGACGCCAATAACAAACAGCCACTTGCAAACAATCGCAAGTGGCTGTTTTTGTTTCAGGTCAAGAATGATGCCCTCGCAAAAGTTACAATAATAGTAACTACTCAGCTCACTCCCGGTTTTCCCGATAGCGGCGTTGAAAAATACTCATTTACAGTAGTAAACTCCGCTTTTTCGCCTTGCTATCAGGAAAACCGGAAGCGATCTAAGCAGTTACGGGATGTTTTCAATGGGTGCTGAGTAGTTACCAATAATAAGGAGAAAACTGATGTTCATGAAACACAAATGGCGTGCATCGCTGACTTTTGTCGTGGGACTGCTGAGTGTTGCGGGGGCGCTCCCCATTGCCAGTATGGCAAGCCCGCTGGATCAGGCTGTGCAAAACGGCAAGCAGCTGTTGATGACAGCGACTTTCGCCGGCAATGGCAGACATTGTACCAGTTGCCACAAGGCAGGAGGCACCACGATGGGGGAACTGCCTAACGGCAAAGCTATCCCGAGCCTTACCAATGCGGCAGCTATTTTCCCGCGTTACAATAAGAAGCGTGGTGCTGTACTCACGCTGCAGAATCAGGTGCACAACTGCGTTCTGGGCGCGTTGCATGGAACGCCACCGGCCTACGGCAGTAAAGAAATGGTTGAACTGATAAGCTATCTGACATCGTTGTCAGAGGGCAAAGCGATCAACATGGGTGGTAAGCCGCAATAAGAAGGGCGCGCATCTAACCACGAATGCGAATTGGCGTACTGACACCCTGATTTATGCCGATGGCAGCAGTCAGGGTGTCAGTATGCCGCCACCGATCATCAGCATGAGAAACAGGGTAACTGCTCAGATCGCTTCTGGTTTTTATGATGGCAAGGCGAAAAAGCGGCGTTTACGACTGTAAATGCGCATTTTTCAACGCCGCTATCAGGAAAACAGGGAGTGAGCTGAGTAGTTACTTTCGATGAATCAGTGCGTAAGCGGTTGCGCACCAGCAATGTGGTGAGCGTGGAGCTCTTCTCCACATTGAAAAACCAATGGTTGTCCAAATTTACAGAAGAACATTTGCGTTATCGCGAGGATCTTCGAGTTCACATCGGTCTTATAAAATTGGGTTCATCAGTAAAGTACGACCCCGTTCATCCGCCACCGATCATCTGCACCACTTCAATGCGATCACCGGTATGAATTTGACACTGCCCCCAGCCACTTTTGGGTGCTACCTCTAAATTATACTCAATGGCAATCGTTCGCGTCTCCAGCCCCAATTCCGCCACCAATAGCGCCAATGTTGGCGCCTCAATTTCTCGACTTTCGCCATTAAGCTGAATCTGCATTCCCTCTCCAAAACTACCAATTTTATACTAAAAGTGCGGACAAACGATCACAAAAGCGCACAAAACCGAGCTTTTCGCATTGACCAGATTCAACACACCCCATAGATTGAGCCGCATGCTGCCAGAGAGTACATCCAAGCCCAACCCCATGCCCAAGCAGATACCGATGCCAGACAATTGGCCCGGTGTGGGTGCAGGTTTATCACAAGTGGTCGAGCTTCTGCAAAACAATCAGCTTGATGCAGCGCAGAGCCTGCTTGATGAGCTCAGCAACTTCGCCACTGCCGATGCCCGTTTGTGGTACCTGTTAGGAAAGCTGGCACAAAAACAAGGCGATGACAAGCAGGCCAAAGAACACTACCGCCGCGCCAAACGCCTCCAACAACATGAGGATTCCGCCACCATCTCCTCCACACCAGGATCGATGCGCATCGCCAAATTGCTACATAGCCAAGGCGATCTGGCGCAGGCACTTGCCATGGTAGAAGAGCTTCTCTCCAGCCGTCCCAACGACCTGCGACTATCGCGGCTAAGAAATCGATGGCAAGCGGAGCAAACCCCATCATGAACGCCTCTCCAACTTCGGTATTGGTACTCCACGGACCCAACCTCAACCTGCTTGGCAGCCGTGAGCCCGACAAATATGGCGACCAAACCCTGTCCTCCATCGACCACCAACTGCACACCTTAGCGGATTCACTGGAACTCACCCTGGCCACCATGCAGAGCAACCATGAAGGGGATCTGGTGGATCGCATTCACCAGGCCAAAACCGAACAGGTTGGCGGCATCATCATCAACCCAGCAGCGTTCACCCACACCAGCGTGGCTATTCGTGACGCGCTACTGGCTGTTGCCATCCCCTGCATCGAGGTGCATCTGTCAAACATCCAGCAGCGGGAGCCATTTCGCCACCACTCCTACATCGCCGACATCGCATTAGGCTCGATCACCGGCTTAGGCGGCTACGGTTACCTGCTCGCACTGCACGCCCTCAACAACCATTTCAAAACAACACAAATAGGATAACACACGATGGATATTGGACAAATTCGTAAGCTGGCACGACTGCTGCAAAGCTCCGACCTCTCCGAGATCGAGGTCAAAGACGGCGATAACTCGGTGCGCATCAGCCGTAAGGTGGAGGGGGTAATCACCACCTCATCCATGCCAGGATTCCCTGCGCCCATGCTGTCTGCCGGCCCATTCGCCACCGATGTTGCGGCTGTCCAACAGGCCGAAGAGGATGAAACGCGTCACCAGCACACGGTAACCTCACCAATGGTAGGAACCTTCTATCTGGCACCCGCCCCCGATGCGCCGGCATTCATCAAGCCGGGAGATCGGGTAAATAAAGGCGACACCCTGTGCATCATCGAGGCGATGAAACTGATGAACGAGATTGAAGCGGAATACACTGGTGTGGTAGAGAGCATCCTGCTCGAAAATGCCACGCCGGTGGAGTATGGCCAACCACTGTTCGTCATCACCCCAGCTTAAGCAGAGACCATGTTTCATAAAATCCTGATCGCTAATCGCGGCGAAATTGCCGTACGCATTATCCGTTGTTGCCGGGAACTGGGCATCAAAACCGTAGCCATCTATTCCGAGGCTGATCGCGATGCCATGCATACCCGGCTAGCCGATGAGGCGATCTGTGTGGGTCCTGCCCCTGCCCAACTTTCATACCTCAACATCCCGTCGATCATGGCCGCCGCCGAGGTGACCGACGCAGACGCCATCCATCCTGGTTATGGTTTCCTAGCCGAAAATGCTGAATTTGCCGAGATCGTACTCGAATCTGGCTACACTTGGATTGGCCCTACACCAGACTCCATGCGCACCATGGGCAACAAAGTGACCGCCAAGGCCACCATGAAAAAAGCTGGAGTTCCGCTGGTTCCGGGTTCAGAGGGGGCAATGAACAGCTATGAGGAGGCTGAAGCCGCTGCCGAGGCGGCGGGTTATCCAGTGATCATCAAGGCCGCATCCGGTGGTGGTGGTCGCGGTATGAAGGTGGTGCATCAGCACGCATCGCTGGCCAATGCGATCATGATGGCCAAGAGCGAGGCTGCCGCAGCATTTGGTGATGACACGGTCTATCTGGAGAAGTTCCTCGAAACCCCACGCCATATCGAAGTACAGGTATTGGGTGACAACCATGGCAACATTGTCCACCTGTTTGAGCGTGAGTGTTCGATTCAGCGCAACAACCAGAAGGTATTAGAAGAGGCGCCCAGCCCATTTTGTGATGACGACACCCGCGCCAAGCTCTACCAGGCGGCAGTGGCCGCAGCCAAGGCGGTGAACTATCAGGGTGCAGGCACCATCGAATTCTTGATGAACACCGATAAATCATTCTATTTCATTGAAATGAATACGCGAATACAGGTAGAACATCCGGTAACTGAATGGATCAGCGGTGTTGATCTGATCGAGTGGCAGCTTCGCGTCGCGGCCGGAGAGAAGCTCGACTTCACCCAGAAGGATCTCAAAATGAAAGGCCACGCCATTGAGTGTCGCCTCAATGCTGAGGATCCCTTCAAGTTCACCCCCTCGCCAGGAACCATTGAGCTATTTCACGCGCCAGGCGGACGCAGCGTGCGCATTGATACCGCCATCTACAGCGGCTACACCATCCCCCCCTATTATGACTCCATGATCGGCAAGATCATCACCCATGCCCGTGGTCGTCAAAAATGTATCCGCCGCATGCAACGGGCAATGGACGAGCTGGTGATTAGCGGCATCACCACCAACCAGGATCTGCACCGCTGCCTGCTGGCCAATCCAGCCTTTCAAGCGGGGGAGTTTAACATTCACTTCCTTGAAGAGTGGTTAGAGCAGATGAGAAAAAGCGAGGTAACTGCTCAGATCACTTCTGATTTTTCTGATGGCAAGGCGAAAAAACGGAGTTGACTACTGTAAATGCGCATTTTTCAACGCAGCTATCGAGAAAGTCAGGAATGAGCTCAGTTGTTAACGAGCAAAAAAGGAGGCACTAAGTACCCTCTTTTGGTGATTATATATTAGATATTTACAATATTATAATTTAACGATAGATTGCGGCGCATGAATAAGATCCCGCAAGAAAAGATCAAACGCGCCAGTGAAGGACTACGCGCCATCGCCCATGAACTGCGGCTCAGCGTATTATGCCATCTGATAGAGGGCGATAAGTGCGTCCATGAATTGATGGAGGCAACCGGCGCCAGCCAATCCAACCTCTCCCAACACCTAACCAAAATGCGCATGATGGGGATTGTGGATAACGAAAAGCGTGGCCAGCAGGTATTCTACCACATCGCAGATCCGGCATGGGGAGACTTGGTGCATGTGTTGCAGCATATCTACTGCCCGGAAATGTGTGCCGAGCAACCCCTATGATCCTTTTGCGCGCTAAAATATCACTATTTGCGAACATTCTTATCTTATTATTCGCCACCCCGGTAGCGGCACAGTCGGCATTGCCACCTGCGATGACGCTACGGGATGCCGTTCAAGCCGCGCTCCAACGCAACCCCACCCTAGCTGCCGCATCCTCTAGTGTTGATGCGGCCTCCGCGACCAGCGATGCTGCCCGAGGCTTGCGTTACCCGCGGTTGGATCTAAGCACCGGCGCGCAACGCACCGATTCACCGATGGGCGCATTTGGCAGCCTGCTACAACAGCGGCGCATCACCACTGCGGATTTCGCACCCCGCCGCCTCAACCATCCGGGATATGTCACCAATTATCAGTCACAAGCCGCACTGAGCCTGCCGCTCTACCATGGCGGTGTGATCTCCGCTGCTCAAACCCAAGCCCATCATCAGCTGCAAGCCAGTGAGGCACTGCGATTGGCGCAGCAACAACAGATCACTGCACAAGTCATTGCCTCCTTTATCGCTATCAAGGAGGCGCAGTCGCAACAGCGCGCCAACACCCTGGCCACCAACGCTGCCAGCCAACGCTTGCACGATGTCGAGCAATTGCAGCAACAGGGGATGGCACTGCAAAGTGACATCATGGACGCCCAAGCGCACTTGTTACAGAGCCAACTCGCCACCATCCACAGCGCCAATGCACTGGCACATGCCCGCGATACTCTTGATCAGCTCACTGCCACCCCCAAGGTCAAAATTCTAGGGAAGGTTGAACTCGCTGCGATCAAAGGCTCACGAACACAATGGCAGACCAAGGCACTTGCCCAACGCCAAGGTTTGCGCGCGCTACAATATCAGCGCAGCGCACTGGATGAGACCCGCGCCATGGCCCGCGCCACCTTTCTCCCTGATATCGACCTGATGGCAGTCCAACAGTGGAACAGCAACACCCCTGGCTTGAAAAACCGCAACACCGCGCTGGGCGCCACTATTAGTATCAATCTATTCGCCGGTGGCAGTGATCAGGCGAAATTACGCGTCAGCGAGGCGAAGATCTCGGTATTGGATAGCGATATCGCAGCACTACGCCAGTCGATTAAGACCGAGATAGCTGATCGCTGGCGCGGATTGAAAGAGGCGAAAATGGCGCAAAACATCGCGGCACAAATAGCGCAACAACGAACGGAAGCACTGCGTATCCGCACCCTACGGCACCAACAAGGGCTAGAGAAAAGCAGCGACCTTCTCCGTGCTCAAGTGGCCAATGACCAAGCGCAAGTCGCGGCCATTCACGCCCGTTACGGCCTATTGCAGGCGCAAAGCGACCTCTATCTTGCCGCTGGCGCACTCATCCCGAAGGTGATTCAATAATGCGAAATCCAATCATATACGCCCTGCTCCTATTGCCTATCCTGTTCACCAGCAATAGCGCGATAGCAGAAAATGCCACCATCACAGCTACGATCACATTGGTGCCGCAATCAGTGCCGATTCACTATGTCACCAGCGGAACCATCAGCTCGGATCATCGGGTAGCAATCGGCTCACGCCTCTCGGGCTACATCAGCGGCCTCACGGTGCGCGAAGGGGCGCGGGTAACCAAGGGCGAACTGCTGTTTCGCATCGATCCGGTCGATGTGCGCCAACAATTAACGCAGGCCAAGGCTGATCTCTCCAATGCTGCCACCGATCTCAACCGTTTTCGTGCCCTGCTCAAGGCAAAAGCGGTCAGCCGCCAGCAGTTTGATCAGGCCAAGCTGCGTTTTGAGGTTGCGCAATCCAAAGTGGATCAAGCACGCAATCAGCTCAACTACGCCGTGGTGAAATCGCCACTCAATGGCGTGGTGGTAGCAAAACGCCAACACAGTGGCGATCTCGCGGTTCCTGGTGCGCCAGTGTTAATGATCGAGAACACCAACAACCTGATGGTGGATACCTATATCTCCGAACAATTCGTACCACACATCCATATTGGAAACCAAGCAATGGTGCGCATCGCCAATAACCAACGCCCCGTAACGGCCATCGTGCGACAGGTGGTTGGCGCCGCGAACCACAGCAGCCATCAGTTTTTGGTCAAACTGAGTTTACCAGCAAACAGTGGCGCCCGCCCCGGCATGTTTGCCAAGGTCGCATTCATCACCGGCACCCGTCAGGTGTTGCTCCTTCCCGCTTCATCCATCATTCATCGCCATGGGCTGAGTGGCGTCTACCTCGTGGACAACCAGAGCATCGCCCATTGGCGGATCGTGCGACTGGGTATCGATCGTGGTAAGAGCCGGATCGAACTGGCCGCAGGGTTGGATGCCGGTGCAACCATTGTCCAGCACCCTGCAAACACCCTGCGTAGCGGTGATAAAATCCAGTGAATACAATAGAGTCAGAAGAATATTTTTTTCTCCACCCCTTCGTGGTAAATATCTTTCCACCGTATGAACGCTCCTAAACTCAACATAGCCGGCCGCCTTGGTGCGGCGACGATGCATAGCAATCTGCCGCCGCTGCTCAGTATTCTGGTGCTGATGATCGGTGTGGTGGCGCTGTTGATCACCCCCCGTGAGGAGAACCCGCAGATCAATGTTCCGGCCGCCAATGTCATGGTTCGCATGGCGGGAGCTAGCCCCGAGGAGGTGCAAAATCTCATCGTGCGCCCGCTGGAGCAGGTGATGCATGGCATGACGGGAGTGGATCACACCTACGGCATCGCGCGCGATTCGATGGGTATCGTTACCGTCACCTTCAAGGTGGGACAGGATAACGAGAAGAGTCTAGTCAAACTTTACGACCACCTAATGCACAACCTCGACCGCATCCCACCCGGTGCCAGTCAGCCGCTGGTCAAGCCGCTCAATGTGGATGATGTCCCAGTGTCGGTGATCACCCTATCCTCACCGAACATGGATGGCTTGATGCTGAAACGCCTAGCTGAGCGGGTACGCGACCAACTGGCACCGCTGCAGGGGGTCTCGGTGGTCAATATTATCGGTGGCCGCAACCGCACCGTGCGCATCACCCTTGATCCAGCACGGCTGGCAGCATGGAAGATTCCGCTCGACCACCTCCACCAGGTGTTGATGGCAGCCAACCGTGGTGGTGCTGTGGGTGATCTGGTTGGGAATAATCGCGTGCAGCGGGTGTGGCTCGATGGTTTCCTCAAGAATAGCGCACAGGTAGGACAGCTGGTTGTCGGAGAGACCAATGGGCAACCGATCTACCTGCGCGATGTCGCCACCATCCGTGATGGTGCCGCCGAACTCACCGCACTACATCGCATCGGCTTTGGGCTTGCCGCCGCAGGAAAACCAAAAAACAGCGAACCTGAAACACCCGCAGTTTCCATCACCCTGGCCAAGAAACTCGGCACCAATGCGGTGGTCGTCACCGACCGCATTGCAAAGAAGTTGGCACAGCTCAAGGGGGAGCTGATTCCAGACAATGTGACCGTCACCATCACCCGCGACTCCGGCAAACGCGCCAATGCCGCCGTCAATGTACTGATTGAGCATCTAGCCATCGCCATTGCGTCGGTGATTGTGATCATGCTATTGTTTCTGGGCTGGCGCGAGGCGGCGATTGTCACCATGAACATCCCATTGATTCTATTTATTGTTCTCGCCATTGGCCTATTGGCGGATCAAACCATCAACCGCATCACGCTGTTTTCCCTCATCCTCTCGCTTGGGCTGCTAGTCGATGATGCCATTGTCGTGATTGAAAATATCCACCGCCATCTGCACCATGGTGTGCGCTCATTGTCAGAGAAGGCCAGTGCAATCATCGCCGCCACCAACGAGACCGGCAAGCCGACCATCGTTGCTACCATTGCGGTCATCCTCGCCTTTATCCCGATGGCCTTTGTCACCGGCATGATGGGGCCATACATGGGGCCGATCCCCTTCAATGTTCCGGTGGCGATGGCCGCCTCGCTCATCGTCGCCTACATCCTCACCCCATGGATTGCCCAGCGTTGGCTGCCATGCAAAATCCACCAATCGACGATGGAGGAGCTGGATGCAACCCCCAAGGATTGGATTCACCGCAGCTACCTGCGACTAGCCACCCCGCTGATCGAACGCGTCTGGACACGCCGACTCTTCGGGCTGATCGTGCTGGCGCTCTTTGCCGCCGCCATGTGGGAACCCATCTGGCAATTTGTGCGTCCGCAAGGGATCAACGGCCCGCACACCCCCGGCACGGTAGAGCTCAAGATGCTGCCTAAGGGCAATCAGAACACCTTCAACATCACCATCGACATGCCCGAAGGGACACCACTGGAGGCAACAGATGCCATTGCGCGTCAGATTGGTGATCTGTTGCGCAGCCATCCGCAAGTGACCAATTATGAAACCTTCGTCGGCCAAGCCGGACCCATCGATTTCAACGGCATGCTACGAGGCGCGGTGCTACGGCATGGAGCCAATCTGGCCGAGATCCGGGTCAATCTGGTCAACAAACATGACCGCGCCGAGCACTCTGATGCCATTGTGCTCGACATTCGCCACCTGCTTAAGCCACTCTTGGCCGCCCATCCCGATGCCAACATCAAGCTGAACGAGGATCCACCAGGCCCTCCGGTACACGCCACGCTATTGGCAGAAATTTATGGCCCCCATGAGGCAGGGCGGCGCGCGATTGCCGTCAAGGTGCGCCAACTGTTCGCCCACACTTGGGATGTGACCGATGTTGATGACTCCATCGCTGCCACGCCGCGTGAATGGCGCATTCAGATCGACAAGGCGCGCGCCGCCCGTCTCGGCGTTGCCACCTCTCAAGTAGAGCGGGCGCTGACGGACTATCTGCAAGGCTTCTCCATCGGCACCATTCATCTGAAGCATGCACGCCATCCGGTGGCGATTACCGTGCGCCTGCCACGCAACCAACGGCTCCACCCTGAGGATCTACAACGCATCTATATCTCCGGCAGCCAGGGGCCGGTGCAGCTCGCCACCATTGCCACTGTGATCAAGGCGCGGGTGCTACGGCCACGGATGAGCAAGGATGGCCATCCAGTGGTCTTCGTCAGTGGTGAACCCGCTACCGAGTCGCAGGTGTATCCATTGCTGACGATGGATCACAAGCTAGACGGCAAAACCCTGATTGCAGGAGCAGTGCTCAAAACAGGGGGCTTGCGTTTCACCTCCAGCATGCCAGATGACACCTTCGGCTACCACCTGCTATGGAATGGCGAAATGCGGCTGACACTGGATGTTTTCCGTGATCTAGGAGCGGCATTCATTGTTGGACTGCTCCTGATCTATCTGCTTCTAGTCGGCTATTACGGCACCTTTTTGCTGCCGATTCTGGTGATGGCGCCCACCGCACTCACCCTGATCGGTATCTTCCCCGGCCACTGGATTACCGGTCAGCCCTTCACCGCCACCTCGATGATCGGCATGATCGCACTAGCGGGCATCGTAGTGCGAAACTCGATCCTGTTGATTGATTTTATACTGGATTACCGCAAGCGAGGCCACCCCCTCAAGGATGCAGTATTAGAAGCCGGAGCGATCCGCGCCCGACCGATCCTGCTCACCGCACTGGCGGTCATCGCTGGTAGCGCGGTGATGATCAGCGACCCAGTATTCGGTGGTCTGGGAGTCTCCATGGCCTTCGGCACCTTAGCCGCCACCGTGCTCACCCTGTTCATCATCCCGCTAATCTACTATTTATGGCAACGCAAAGCCGAGACCACATGAAATCGAATGTTTTTCACCACAAAGACACGAAGGCACAAAGGAGAGTAAATCTGTATGGATTAAAAAAACCCGCGTCTCCGCGGTAAATCCTTTCTTATCCCGTAACTACTCAGATTGCTTACGGTTTTCCTGATAACAAGGCGAAAAAGCGGAGTTTACTACTGTAAATGCGCATTTTTCAACGCCGCTATCAGGAAAACCGAGAGTGAGCTGAGGAGTTACCTTATCCCCAACGTAACTACTCAGCACCCATTGAAAACATCCCGTAACTGCTCAGATCGCTTCCGGTTTTTCTGATAGCAAGGCGAGAAAGCGGAGTTTACTACTGTAAATGAGCATTTTTCAACGCCGCTATCGGGAAAACTGGGAGTGAGCTGAGTAGTTACTCCCCAACAACTCCAAGGAGCAAACCCCATGACCATTCCACGCATGATTCGCATCATCGCAGGTTCTTTTATCCTGCTTAGCCTCGCACTCGCCCACCACTACAACAATGTGCCGCTAGGAGAGCCAACCTGGCTCTGGTTCACCGCATTTCTCGGTGCCAACCTGCTACAATCCGGCATCACCCGTTGGTGCCTAATGGAGACGATTCTCTCCAAGTTGGGGATGAAACCGTGAGGCGTGTTTTCCTCTTCACCCTCCTGCTCTGCCTGCCAATCATCGCATCCGCCTGCGGCACTGGTGAAGTGACACCTCAGGGGTATGAAAATGTCACCATCACCCACGCGCACAACCACTGGAAGCAGGGGGAATCTTCACCGATTCCATTTCTGTTTCTCGATGTTCGCACCCCAAAGGAGTATGCCGCAGGTCATGTTCCCAGAGCAAAACTGCTGCCGATTCAGAGTCTGGCAGATCACCTCAAGGAGGTGCCACACGACAGGCAGGTCTATGTCTACTGCCACTCGGGAACGCGTTCAACCAAAGCCTCCATACTGCTAGCCAAGCACGGCTTCACCAATATTGAGAATGTGGTGGGGGGCATCGTCGCCTGGAAGCGATCCGGCTTTGAAGTGGTCAAATAGGATGCCTATTATGAAAGACTGGGAATCACTCTACCAACAAGGTGATACCAAATGGGATCGCGGAACGGCCAACGCCGCTCTACCCCATCTCATCGCGCAACTCACCCCGGGAGCCAGTGTGCTAGTGCCAGGCTGCGGGCGCGGTCACGAGGTAGTGGAGCTGGCAACTAATGGCTTTGCTGTCACCGCACTCGACATCGCCCCCAGCGCAATCAGCCATCTGGCTTCGACGCTGGCGCAGCATCAGCTTCATGCCCGACTGGTTCGCAACGATCTATTCGCATTCACACCCGATCAGCCTTTCGACGCCATCTATGAGCAGACCTGCCTCTGCGCCATTGATCCCACCCAACGCCACGATTACGAGCTGCGTCTTCACCGTTGGCTAAAGCCCGGCGGCCTGCTTTTCGCGCTCTTTATGCAGACGAACTCCGATGATGGGCCACCATTTCACTGTGATCTGCCAACAATGCGGAGACTCTTTGCCGAAAAAAGTTGGCAGTGGCCGACAGATGTGCCACAATCCATCCCCCACAGCAACGGCCGTTTCGAACTTGCCCACACCCTGCAACGCATCTGAACGGCTCCAACGAAGGAGCAACACATGAGTAGCAAATATCCTGAACTCACCACCCAGCTTAGTCACCACATTGGCAACTTGCACAAAACTATTCCCACCACCGCACAAGCCTTCAGCAACCTAGCACAAGCTGCCACCGCCAATGGTGCACTGGATCAAAAAACCAAAGAGTTCATTGCGTTGGGGATCGGTGTTGCCACGCATTGCGAGGGATGTATCGGTTTCCACACCAAAAAGCTACTCAGCTTGGGCGCTACCCGCGAAGAGGTAATGGAGGTGTTGGGGGTAACAATCTACATGGGTGGAGGTCCGGCGCTGATGTACGCAGCCGAAGCGGAGCAGGCGTTCACCGAGTTCGCCGCAGCGGTGTAGACAATTGGCGCTCCTGCTTGATCTCACCATTTTTGGCATGATTGCAGTGCTTTGCTGGCGTGGCTACCAGCAGCGGCAAATATGGCTGAGCATGCCACCCTATCTGCTGATGCGCGCCTGCCATAACCGGTCGGCATGGTTGCAACTGGTCATCTTTGGCCCGATCACTATCATCTGGCTACTGAGCTGTCACTGGATCAACGCCCACGGTTGGCATGCCACTGCTGCTGGTGGCATCCTGCTGGCAATGACCATGGGACTCGAAGCGATGCGGAGTGTCGAAGAGCGCCAAAAGGAGAAAAGAGCACAATGAAATGCTGGATACTGGGGTGCCTCGCCCTACTCATCCCACTCTCCACCTTGGCTGACCCGCTTGACCGTGGTGAAGGCTACACCACCAGGCCAGGGCCACCCCCATGGATGGATGGTGTGGATTTTGCTTGGTTATTGGTTGATTACGCTCTTTTTGCCATTGTCATCGGTGCGGTTGGATGGATGCTTATGCGCAAACCCGCAATATGCACCCGCATTGAGAACGCAATCTGCCTACCTTTTCGCACCCTTCTCAACTTAGCTGACTACCTGCCTATTGGCTTGCGGGAATTGGCACAAGGGCTGGTCTATGTTGCTATCCTTCTCTTCGTGGTTCTATGGATCTTTTTCTGCCAGTGGTTCAACCACCACGGCTTTGGCGGATTGGCCATGATAGGTCTAGCTCTTGAATCGACCCTGCTGGTACGCCTGATCGGTAGAGATTCCCATCCTTAGGCACCGTAAATAAATAACTCATCGGTTTTCACTTGTCTTTTTGCTTGCTTTCTTCGTTGTAAAAAGCCTTATATAGCAGTGATATATGTCGCTTTTTCGCCTTGAACCCAAACAAAAATCCAGCGCGTAAACCAACGATTTATTTATTTACGATGCCTTAGCAGTAACGACTCAGCACCCCGCTTCGCCTACTTTTTACAATTTGACGCAATGATCATGAATTTGTAAAATTTGCTGATGATC
>JAUZRF010000069.1 GCA_030950645.1 Mariprofundales bacterium | reverse complement strand
TGCCAACCATCAATCAGCACAAAGAGGATGATTTTGAATGGTAACGAGATCATTACCGGCGGCAGCATCATCATCCCCATGCTCATCAGCACGGAGGCGACGACCATGTCGAGCACAATGAAGGGGATATAAATCAGAAAGCCAATCTCAAAGGCGGTGCGGAGTTCGCTAATCACAAACGATGGTACCACGACATAAAATGGAGTTTCACTGGCGGCGACAGGTTTTTTTATTTTGGCGGCGTGAAGAAATAGCAGTAGATCCTCCTCACGCGTTTGGCGTAACATAAATTTGCGTAGTGGCGCTTCTGCTTTTTTAAAGGCGTCCGCTTGGCTGATATCATGGTTGAGGTAGGGGGTGAGCGCAGTTTTATCGATCTGATTCCACACCGGCATCATGATGAAAAAGGTCATAAACAGTGACAACCCGACCAAAACCTGTGCCGGTGGTGACTGCTGGGTGCCGAGCGCCTGCCGTAGAAAGCCGAGTACGATCAGAATCCGGGTAAACGAGGTCATCATGATGAGAATCGATGGTGACAGGGTGAGAATGGTAAGCATGGCAACGATTTTGAGACCATTGAACCACGCATCGGGATCGCCAGATTGCCCCAAAGAGAGCGAAACGCTGGGGAGATCGGCCGCATTGGCCAAGTCCGGCAGCAGCGAGGCTGCCAATAGCAGGGCAAGCGTGCGCCAGATCATGGGGCTGAGTCTGCTGAGGACTGTTTGAGCTTGCTGATGCCGTTGGGAGAGATTCCTAGTAGTAGGAGTTCGCCATCATACTCCACCTCAATCAGCGAATGTTTTCCATCCAATATGGCGCGGCGGCGGATGCGGATCGTGCTGCCGCCCTTGATCCCCGTGCGCTGTTGCGCCCAACGCAATATCCATACCAATACAGCAAATAGCGCCAGCACCAATGCAAGCCCTGTAATGGATTTGATCATCAACTCGGTCATCGGTTTATTGCTCGATTTTGTTGTTGAATGCTGAGTTACCCTAAGGCGCGTATGCGCTCAGTGGCAGGAACCACCTCGATGACGCGCACTCCCAACTTGCCACCAATGGCCACGACTTCACCGCGGGCAAAGACTTGGCCATTGGCCAAGATATCTACTTCAGCATTGGCATCCTTGTTGAGCTCAATCACCATGCCGCGATGCAGCCTGGCAACGGCATGTAATGGCATGTTGACTCGGGCTAGTTCCACGCTAACTGCAAGCGGAACATGCATAATCGCTTCTAGGTTGGGTTTGCCTTCGCTGGTAGCTGGATCATCGTCAGTTGAGGAATCAAGATTGTCGTTCATGGGTTAACCCTCCATTAGATCAATAGGCTCTAGCAATTCAGCGGCCAGCATTCCATCCTGGGATCCAGGACGAGCACGGAACAGTGGCAGGGTTTCGATAGATAGGGTGGCCGGCTCACCCTCGGGAACCGTAAACGGCAGGTAATCGCCGTTTTTGATGGCGAGAAACTGCCCAATAGTCATCGAGCAGAAGCCCATGTTGAGTTGTAGATTCACGGCTACTGTCTTGAGGCTATCCTCCATCTGTTCTGTCCACTCCTCATCGACGGTGACAGCCTCATCACTGACTGCGGCGCGCAGAAACTCCATGATAGGTTCGAGGAATGTGCGGGGGTAGTGTAGTCCAATCACGCCTTTGATGTTTTCCTGCCATTGGGCAGAAAATTCTGTTGAAAAGCATGGGTCATTGGCACCAGCCACGGCTAGGAATTGGGGGTCGGTATCCAATTTCAGCAGCTTGAAGGTCATGCGTTGTACCGGTAGCCATAACATCTCCAATTGTCGCATGATGAGATCCGCAACGCGTTCGGCAAGTTTCATTTCGACGGGGGTGAGGGTGGATAGTTCTTCTGTAACGGACTCGCCCTCACCGCCCAACATGGCATCGATGGCGGAGACGATCAGGCGAATGTCGATGGATATCATCATGCGTCCAGAGCCTTCGGCCTCGAAGGCGAAAAAAACCTGTTTGCGCTCGTCACGGATAATATCCCGGTAGCTTTTTTGTGACAGATCTTCAAATAATATTGTCACATCATGTTGGAAAATATCCGAAAACATATCTTTAATATTTTCGCCAAAGCGTTCCTGAAGGTTGACGAACAACGGGTAGCGTTGCGGCCCGCCATCATCATCGGAGAGGAATTCAAAGGGTTCGACATCCTTGGGCTGCGGCAAGGGGGGGAGTGATGACAGCACCGCATCGGTAGCTTCATCCTGATCAACTACCGCCATCAATGCCCGGATCTCCTCTGGATCCAAAATGGGACCATTCGGGTTGTCCGCAGGTTTGGGTTGCGCTTTAGTCTCTGGGGACGGATCCTCTACTGTATCGTTCATGGTTGCGTTCGCTTCTCCTTGCTACTACTGCGAGACAAATTCGGTGAAGTAAAAGCCCTTAACAGGTTTGCCACCAATAAGCTTGTTGATACGGTAGATTAACTCCTCCTTGAGCTTGTATTTTCCTTGTGGTGTACGGATATCTTTAAATGTTTTGCTGGCTAGATCGGTAATGACCAAATCATTGATTTGTACCATGACGGCATTTACCTTGGCTTGATCCTTTTCATTGCGCACTTCGAGTTTCATTTTGGTGCGTAAGAATCGGGAGCTATCGGTATCGGCAAGGTTGACGGTCACATCCGCCATATCAATAAAGATGGGAGGTGTTTTGGGATCATTTTCTGACGGTGTGTCTGGGAGGGTGGTGTCTGCGGTTTCGCTGGGGGCTTTGTCTCCTGTTGGTGGTGTTTGATTAAGTTGCATCACCTTCCAAGCGACAAAACCCGCGACCCCTAGCACAAGAACCAGTAGTACAACGGTGATTAGTGGCAGAATACCGCCAGATTTTTTTGCGCCTGCTTCTTCGTCAGCCATACAATCCTCTCTTTATCATTCGTATTTTTTGTAATTATTCAGGGGGCGATCTTAGCAGGTACCGTGGTACGGCTGGGTGCTAAGTGTTTTTCTGTTCTCGTTTTTATTTCAAAAGTTTACTCGTCTATTGTGGTGGCGATGCGTCGTTGCGAAGTCATCATCATTGGCGAACTACAATCTCTACTCGCCGATTTTTGCCGCGTCCAAATGGTGTTGCCGTCGTGGAGATGGGTTGCGAGGGGCCGTAACCAGCGATAGCCATCCGTGCTGGATTTATCCCCTCATTCTCAAAGATGTGGAGTACTGCGGCAGCACGCGCCAAGGTGAGGCTCCACGCGTCGGGGTACTCCGTGCTGGATTCTGCCGCATCCCGATTGGAGTGCCCGTTGATGATGATTTTGCCCGGTGAGGCGATGAGCATTTTGGCCAAGCGTTGCAATGCCTCCTTGGTTTTCGGTTTGATGTTGGCTGAACCCGGGTCAAATAGTACCGCATCTTTGATGCGTAGATAGAGTTTGTTGTGGACGATAACTCCGAGCACCTTTTTGCTTAGGGCGCTATTTTGCAACACTGCATGGGCGTTTTGGCGCATCGCCAGCATCATCTCTGCGGGTGTCATTTTCTTGTTGAGATCAAGGATCGGCTTGATATCGACCTCGGTGCCAGTGCCGGCATTCATGATCGAGACCGCATTGGTGAAGAAGCTGCTAACATCCTTGATGCCAGTTTGGTCGAGGGTGGACATGGAGATGATCAGGATGAAAAAAGTGAGCATCAGGCTGATTAGATCCGCGAAGGTGGTCATCCATGCTTCGGGATCTGGCAGTATCTCGGGCTCAAGTTTTTTCTTGCGAACCGCCATGGCTTAATGGCCTCCTGCGGAGGAGTGGCTTGTTTTGGCTTGGCTGGATTTCATTGGTATTGCGCCTTCCGCCTGCTTGTCGGTCACGGGACGGAATTTGAGGATGATATCGACGCGACGGCTAAGCTCGGGGTGTCCGGCAATCGGGTGCTGGTCGCCCATTCCCATCACGATCATGCGCCCACGCGCCACCCCCTTTTTGGCTAAGCGCCGGAATACATTCATGGCACGGGCGGCGGAAAGTTCCCAGTTTGATGCATAGATGTTGCTTTTGATGGGTTGGTCATCGGTATGCCCTTCGATGCGCACCGCAATGACCTCCGGCCATTGGAAGTATTTGGCCAGCTTATCAATGAAGGGCAACGATTGTGGTGAGAGAGAAACCTGTCCCTGAGCGAAGGCAATATGCTCGGGAAAACGCACCATGACCTCGCGGTTTGCTAGTGGCAGCACGGTGATGGCATCGGCCGATCCCATTGCTTTGGCCATTTTGCTCAGCGCCTTGGCGGATCGTTTGGGCGCGTTTCTTCCGCTGACGATATCTCTGGCCGGTACGCCTGGCCCTTTGCCCTCGCTGACATTCATGCCTCGTGGCAGTGGGCTGAATGTGCCGGCTAGCGATCCGATTGCTGCGATGCGCTTGTCGTCGACAATCACGGCCATTGAGGAGAGCATGATGAAGAATGCCAGCATCTGCATCATCAGCTCGAGGAACAGCCCCGCGCCGAGATCTTTTTCTGGTAGAACCGGTGACGGTTTTCCTTGGCGTTTCCCCATCGTTTATGCGGTTAACAGGGGGGGCCGTAGAGTCATGTTGAAATCAATCAATCGAAGGCGGACTTGCGATCTTTCGGTGGCAGTAGCCCAAGCAGTTTCTGCTCCATTACCCGGGGGTTTTCGCCTGCCACCAAGGATTGAATGCCCGAGAGGACAATTTCATAGATCAGCAGCTCATCTTTACTGCGAGACTTGAGTTTATTGGCCATCGGCATGAAGATGATGTTGGCCATTAGTGCGCCATAAAATGTGGTCAGCAGCGCAATCGACATCGACGGGCCAATCGCTGAGGGGTCGGACATATTTTGAAGCATTAGCACCAGGCCAACCAGGGTTCCGATCATCCCCATGGCAGGGCCATAGGTGCCGAAAGCGGAGAACATGTCGGCACCCTTTTGGTGACGATCCTTCATCTTCTCCATCTCGTTGTAGAGGATATCTTCAATTTCAGAGGGCTCCTGGCCGTCAATCGCCATCTGCAATCCTTTTTTCATAAAGGGACTTTTCACATCGTCCACTTTGCTTTCCAGTGCCAAAATCCCCTCTTTGCGCACCACCTGCGCGAGATCTACTAGCTGGGTGATGGTCTCTATTCCGGTAGGAAGTGCATAGATAAAGTTTTTTAGTGCCACGGAGACCACTTTGAGTACATCGCTCAATGGGTATGAGACGAGCACCACGCCAATGGTGCCACCAACCACAATGGCGATGGATGGTATATCGATAAAGCTGGAGATACCTCCGCCGATGGCAAATAAGACCAGACCAAATGCGGCTACCAGGCCGATAATGGTTGCAATATCCACGGTTTTTACCCCTCAATCTCAATGGTTTCGCTGTTTCGAACGCGGTTTATGTTGCATGCGATTGCTATGCAATGCAAACCGTGCTTGCGGCGGTGCATTACGCTGCCGCCAGCATGAAGCCTGCCAACGCTCGCAGTCGGTTGGGGAAAATCAATGGCGGCAACGATTTTGAGTACCTTAATTGTAGGGTAACTACTCAGCATCCTACCAGAAAATAGCTGTAACTGCTCAGATTGTTTCCGGTTTTTCTGATAGCAAGGCGAAAAAGCGGAGTTTACCTACTGTAAATATGCATTTTTCAACGCCGCTATCGGGAAAACCGGGAGTGAGCTGAGTCGTTACATTGTAGGATTTGGTGGGCAGAGGCAGCAACGATTCGACATGTTGATGGCGTTGGTGAGAATGGCGACCGTTCGATATTTTGACGGTAGCAGGGAGGGGCGAAACCACGATGGAAAGTATGAAAGGAACCACGATTTGTTGTGTACGCCAAGGCGATATGGTGGCGATAGCCGGTGATGGTCAGGTGACCTTGGGAGATACTGTGATCAAGCATGGCGCGCGCAAGGTGCGGGCAATTCGAAATGACTCTATCCTGACTGGGTTTGCTGGCTCCACTGCCGATGCAATGAATCTTTTTGAGCGATTTGAGGCCAAGCTGGATGAGCATAGCGGCAGCCTGACCCAGGCTGCGGTGGGGCTGGCTAAGGCATGGCGGACTGATCGGGTGTTGCGGCGTTTGGAGGCGATGATGATTGTTGCCGATAGCGAGCGTTCGTTGATCATCTCCGGTAATGGTGATGTGCTCGAACCCGATGAGGGGGTGGCGGCGATTGGCTCGGGTGGTGCTTATGCCAAGGCGGCGGCTACCGCGCTGTTGCGTCACAGCACGCTGGATGCCGAGGCGATTGTTCGCGCCGCGATGAAGGTTGCTGCGGAAACCTGCATCTACACCAACCAGCAAGTTACGGTTTGTAGCTTGGGCAGTAGCAAAAAGGAGGCGTAAGCCATGGATCAGGTGATGACCCCGCGCGAGATTGTTTCCGAGCTTGATCGCTTTATTATAGGGCAGAATGCAGCCAAGCGGGCCGTGGCCATTGCGTTGCGTAATCGCTGGCGACGGCAGCAGGTGGCGGCACCGCTGTGCGACGATATTACGCCGAAGAACATCTTGATGATTGGCCCCACTGGGGTGGGGAAAACCGAAATAGCTCGTCGCTTGGCCAAGCTGTCACGGGCACCTTTTATTAAGGTGGAGGCGACCAAATACACCGAGGTGGGCTATATGGGTCGCGATGTGGAGTCGATTATCCGCGATCTACTTGGCCATGCGATCCAGTTGGTGCGTGAAGAGCATCTCACGCGGGTGGATCAGCGGGCGGATGAGCAGGCGGAAGAGCGGTTGCTAGATATCTTGATCCCGCATACGGTAGATCAAGGCAGTGTGCAGCCGATCGAGCGCAGTGGTGCCCAGCAGGAGACGCGTGAGAAGATGCGCGCCAAGCTGCGTAGCGGGGCGCTGGATGGGCGACAGGTGCAGATTGAGGTGCAGGAAGCAGCGAGCGCATCTGCCTTTCATCTGTTGACCAATGCTCAGGGGGGGGATGAGGAGATGGGCGGCGGCATTCGCGATATGCTGGGGAGTCTGATGGCCTCCAATGCGCCCAAGCGCAAGCGGATGTCGATTGCGGATGCGCGCAAAGTGCTGAAACAACAGGCGGCGGATCAGCTATTGGATAACGATCTTATCCGTGAGGAGGCGATCTCCCGCACCGAGAATTTCGGCATTGTCTTCCTTGATGAGATGGACAAGATTTGCCATCGTGATGGTGCCCATGGCGATGTGTCGCGCGAGGGGGTGCAGCGCGATCTCCTGCCGCTGGTTGAGGGGGCGAGTGTCAATACGCGCCACGGTATGGTGCAGACCGACCATATTTTGTTCATTGCTGCCGGTGCATTTCACCTCTCCAAGCCATCTGACCTTATCCCGGAGATGCAGGGACGGTTTCCCTTGCGGGTGAGTCTGGATGCGCTTACCGAGCATGATTTTCAGCGCATATTGGTGGAGCCAGAGTCCTCGCTCTGCCGCCAGTATGTTGCGCTGTTGGCCACCGAGGGGATGACGGTGGAGTTTTCTCAAGATGGCATCGCGGCGCTGGCGGCGATGGCGGTGCAGGTGAATGATAACACCGAGAATATTGGTGCCCGTCGCCTGCATACCTTGATGGAACGGGTGCTGGAGGAGGTTAGCTTTGATGCCCCTGACCGTGCCAAGGCGAAATCTAAATCTAAGTCTAAGTCCAACACGGTGGTTGTTAATGCCGAATTTGTTGCCAAACAGCTCGAAGATCTGGTGGTGGATACCGACCTTTCACGCTATATCTTGTAGCGATTCTTTTCGCCCCAAGGGGGCATCAGGCGTAGATGGTCTGCTCCCACGCGATGACAAAGGCAGCCATCGGCTGGGATCGATACCTGCGGGCACAGCGAGCTGCGATCGTTACCTATTCGGTAAGTCCTAATCGGATCGCTTTCAGCACTGCCTGTGCTCGGTTATGTACCTTGAGCCGTTGGTAGATGGTGAAGAGATGCTGCTTGACGGTGCCGGTGGTGATCTCCAGCTCTTGGCCAATACCTTTGCTGCTTAACCCTTGAGCGAGACAGCGCAGTACTTGTTGCTGACGCGTGGTGAGTGGGTTTGATTTCGCGTGTCGCCTTCCCTGCATTACCTGCGGTGGCAGATAGACTCCGCCCTCCAGCACGATGGTGAGCGCAGCCAAGAGTTGCTGCGTATTTTGTGTTTTGGGTATGAAGCCGTTGGCACCTGCCGCGATGCATTGGCGGATGAGTGCTTCCTCATCGTGGCCAGAGACGATAATTAGTGCTGTTTTTGTGGTCAGTTGCGAAGCCAACTCACCGATCACCGCGACATCTCCTACCCCAGGCATGGTGAAATCAAGCAGCAGAAGGTCGAAAGGTCTGTTGGCATCAAGTTGCGCCTTTACCTGTGCCAGCGATGCCGCCTCCACCACCTCCACGCCCGTATGATGCGCTTGCAAAATGCGTCGCATGCCATCGCGTACCAAGGCGTGATCATCTGCCAGTAATAGTCTCATTTTCCCAATGCTATCATGGATTCTTTATCATTTAAAGTTACTCGTTACACGCTGTTTTATCCGAGTGTTGTAACTTTTGGGCTATAGCTTCGAACGCTGTGTAGGAGCACTGTTCGTGTTATGGCCTTCTATCATCGCCCATTCACGCTGGATTTTCAGCTTAAAATACTGTTCGTTCTGGTGGTGGGGTTGGCGGCATTGATGATGGGCGCCGCTTGGACAGCCACCCAAAGTGAGCAGTTGACTGCGCAGTTGAAGGAGACTGTGGTCAGTCAAGCCAGAGTCGCGGCGCTAGCTCTGCAACCGGCATTGGCATTTGGAGATCAACGCTTGATCGGGCGCTACTTGGCCAGCTTTGTTGGAGATGAGGAGTTGGCAGAGATTACGGTTTATGGTGTCAACGGCATGCAAATAGCTGACTACCATCGTCCGGGATCGGCGGTGCAGTTGCCGCGTACAGATCCCCACTGGCACGGCTTTCATCTGGCCGATGGGGGTCTGGAGTATGCCACCTCGATTATCCTTAATGGCACCCATCTGGGCACACTGGTTTTGCGCCATACCTTGAAGCATATTGCCCTTGCGCGGCATCACGGGATCATGATTACGCTGGCGGCGGGGTTGATTGCTATCCTGCTGGGACTGTTGCTGGCGCACTATATGCTGCGTGTCATTACGGATCCGATTCGTCGTTTGGGGGTGGCAATGTCGCAACTGTCTGGGGTGAGTGTGCCAGAACTGCGCCCACATGCCGCCGACAGTCGTGATATGATCCGACTGTTTGAGGGCTTTCACACCATGACCGCGCGTCTGTTGGCAGCAAAGCAGGTCACAGAGCGTCAGCGATTACAGCTCGAAGAGCGTGAGCAGATGTTGCAATCTATCGTCTCATCCCTGCCGGTTCCGTTGGTGATTTCCCGCGTGGAAGATGGGGCGTTTCTAGAATTTAACCAAGCCTTTCGTGATCTTCTTCTTCCTGATGATGGACAGTGTAACGATTATTTCGCCCCAGACTTTTACTGCAAACCGGAGCAGCGCGCGCAGTTGGTTGCGCTGGTGAAGCGTGAGGGTGTAGCCCTCGGGTTTCCATGCACGCTGCGCAATGGGCAAGGCGAGATGGTGGAGGTATTGATCTCTTCAGTGGAGATTTTGTTTCGTGGTGAGGTGGCTCTGCTCAATACCATGCTGGATGTCACCGAGCTGATTGCTTTGCGTCGTGCGTTGGAGCGGGCCAATCAAGATTTGGAGCAGCGCATTGCCAAGCGTACTACCGCGTTGCATCGGGCAAGGGAGCAGGCGGATCAGGCCAATCACGAGAAGTCACAATTTCTTGCTGCGGCTAGTCACGATCTGCGTCAGCCGCTGCACGCGATCATGCTATTCCTTGATGTGCTGGCAGGTCTGCCCGATCAGGAAGATCCGCAGGAGATTATCGGGCAACTCCAGCTTTCCGCCAATGCGCTAGCCTCACTACTGGATGGACTGCTTGATCTGTCGCGCTATGAGGGTGGCAACATCGCGCTTGATATGCAATCGATGCCGTTGGCCCCGCTATTGCAACGGCTGGCACAGGAGTGGTCACCGCAGCTGGCACAGAAGGGGCTGGAGCTACGGCTGGCGGGGGGGGTGACCATGTACATGGTGCGGAGTGATCCAGCATTGCTCTACCGGATATTGAACAACCTGATGGCCAATGCCTTGCGCTACACCGAGCACGGTGGGGTGATTCTCGGCTGCCGCCGTCATGGCGATGGGGTGCGTGTCGGGGTGTGGGATACCGGCTGTGGTATTGGCGAAGATCAGCAGCGCCATATCTTTGAGACCTTCTATCAGGTGGGGAACTCTGAGCGCGATCGCACCAAGGGGGTGGGGTTGGGGCTATCGATCGTGAAGAGCCAGGCTGAGTTGCTTGGCCATCCCATTTATCTGCGTAGCCGGCTGGGTCGTGGTAGCTGCTTTGCAGTGGATCTACCCTATTCTTCATCCGATGCGCAATCCGATTCCCCACGCCCATGGCGATCGGAGCCCTCATCTGCCGAGTCGATCTGCCGCCTGCCTACGGCTCAGCGTGTATTGGTGGTGGATGATGAGAAGACCATTCTGCAGGGAACCAAACTGATGTTGCGGGGCTGGGGATTGGATCCCTTGTTGGCGGAGAGCGGTGGCCAAGCGATGGCGCTACTCGATGCGGGTGGTGACGCGCCGCAGTTGATTATTGCCGATTATCGTCTGCGTGACGGTGAAAATGGTATTGATCTGGTAGCAGAGTTGCGTCAGCGGCTCGGGCATGATCTGCCTGCGATCATTATCACCGGTGAGCGCGAGGGTGCGCTGCGGCAACTGTGCCAGAGCAACCGCTGCACGCTGGTGCGCAAGCCGATTGATGGCGGACGATTTAAGCAGGTTGTGGCGATGCTGTTACATCAGCCATTAGAAAAGGGTAACTGCTAAGATTGCTTCCGGTTTTTCTGATAGCAAGGCGAAAAAGCGGAGTTTACTCATGTAAATGCGCATTTTTCAACGCCGCTATCGAGAAAACTGGGCGTGAGCTGAGTAGTTACAGAAAAGGTAACTGCTCAGATTGCTTCCGGTTTTTCTGATAGCAAGGCGAAAAAGCGGAGTTTACTACTGTAAATGAGCATTTTTCAACGCCGCTATCGGGAAAACTGGGAGTGAGCTGAGTAGTTACCAGAAAAGGAGAGAAAAAGAT
>JAUZRF010000068.1 GCA_030950645.1 Mariprofundales bacterium | reverse complement strand
CCGCAGAATTGTTACAGCTCCCGGCTCCTGATTTTCTGACGAGCTTCAAAAGCACGATTGCAGTAATCTATGGGGCTAAACCGTTTCGTGATATGGATAGAAATGACCGGGTGCGAGCCTGCTTTCAGCACTGTGTGTTGCAATGGGTGTTGAGAAAGCAGATGACAAACCAGTCGCTTCGAAAACGGTTCGGTGTATCTGAACGCAGCGGCAATATAATTTCTCAGATTATTACCACTGCTGTTGAGCAAGGGTTTATCAAGAGTGATCCAAGCGCGCCAGATTCAAGAAAATACGCAAGGTACATTCCTGTATGGGCTTGATTTTTAGTAACTATTCAGCTCACTCCCGTTTTTCCTGATAGCGGCGTTGAAAAATGCTCATTTTCAGTAGTAAACTCCGCTTTTTCGCCTTGCTATCAGGAAAGCCGGAAGCAATCTGAGCAGTTACAGTCATTTTTGGTAGGGTGCTGAGTAGTTACAGCGCTTGACTGGTGCGAAGCTGGTGCGGTGAATGGGGGTGACACCGAGTGCGGCTAAGGCATCAAGATGGACGCGAGTGGGGTATCCTTTGTGTCGCGCTAGGCCATAACCGGGGAAGTAGTGATCGAGTCGGCGCATTAGGCGGTCGCGCACCTCTTTGGCCATGATTGAGGCGGCGGCGATAGGTTGTACCGAGTCATCTCCGCCGACAATTGCTCTCGCGGGGATGGGTAATTGTGGCAATTGGTTGCCATCGATCAGCACCATTTGTGGGGTGATGCGCAACCCTGCCACCGCCCGCCGCATCGCCAGTAGGGTAGCTTGTAGGATATTGAGGCGGTCGATCTCCTCCACCGAAGCCATTCCGATGGCGCGCGCGGCAGCGTGGTGGCGCAGGTGGTGGTAAAGTATCAGTCGGCGTTTGGCCGACAGCTTTTTCGAGTCGCGATAGTGCCCCAGCATGGGGTCATCGGGATGCAGCATGACGGCAGCGGCCACCACCGGGCCTGCCAAGGGGCCGCGCCCCACCTCATCCACCCCTGCGACACCTTCGATCGCCTCAATATGCATGTTCATGGGGCGAATAGTGACGGTATCGCTCGATTTCAACCACCATTGCTCTAGTCTGCGCCCCCTAATCAAGCTAGCGAGGTTTTCCATGACGACTCCCCACATTCCTGCCCATATCTTTCGTGAATATGACATTCGCGGTATCGCTGGTGAGGATATTAACGAAGATTTTGCCCGCATTCTGGGCGCAGCATTCGCCCGTTTGTTGCCCGAGGGCGATACGCGGCCGGTGGTGGTGGGTCGTGATGTGCGGCTGACTGGTGAGGCTTACCAGCAGGCGGTGATGGCGGGATTGCGCGCCGCCGGGGTGGATGTGATCGACATTGGCATGGTCTCGACTCCGCTAAGTTACTATGGGGTTTTCACCCTCGATGCTGCGGGTTGTGTGATGGTGACTGCCAGCCATAACCCCGGCGAATACAATGGTTTCAAGATGATGATCGGCCAGGACAGTATGCACGGTGCGCGCATTCAGGAGTTGCTGGCATTGATGCAGCATCCGCAAGCCCCCGCCACGACCCCCGGTACGCTGCGCCAAGTCGATGTCATCACCCCCTACCGTGCGTTTGTGACTGGCGATGTGCATCTAGCGCGACCACTCAAGGTGGTGATTGATGCCGGCAATGGTCCGGCGGGTATTGTGGCCGCACCGCTCTATCGCGCACTGGGTTGCGAGGTGGTGGAGCTGTTTTGCGAGCCTGATGGCACCTTTCCTAACCACCATCCTGACCCGACGGTGGAGGCCAACATGCGTGATATTGCGGCGGCGGTACGGCAGCACGGTGCCGATGTTGGCATCGCCTTTGATGGCGATGGTGATCGCATCGGTGTGGTCGATGAGTGCGGCGAGATCATTTGGGGCGATATGCTGCTGTTGCTGCTGGCTAGAAGCGTGCTCAAGGCCAATCCTGGGGCGACCATTATCTCCGAGGTGAAGTGTTCGCAGCACATGTACGATGATATCAAGGCGCATGGCGGTAACGGCATTATGTGGCGCACCGGCCATTCACCGATCAAGGCCAAGATGAAGCAGACTGGAGCCAAGCTGGCGGGCGAGATGAGCGGCCACATGTTCTTTGCCGACCGTTTTTATGGTTTCGATGATGCGGTCTATGCTGGTGCACGGGTGTTGGAGATGGTGGCAGCGCAACTTGGTGCGATTTCGGCCATGCTTGATGGGGTGCCCAAGGCGGTCACTACGCCCGAGATTCGGGTTGATTGTCCCGATGCGCGCAAGTTTAATCTGGTTGAGGAGGCTAAGGTGCACTTTGCTGCGCTTGGCCACACTATTATCGATATTGACGGCATGCGGGTGAAGTTTGATGACGGTTGGGGGCTGCTCAGAGCCTCCAATACCCAACCGAGTCTGGTGTTGCGCTTTGAGGCGCCGACGGCGGTACGGCTGCAACAGATGCGTGATTTGATCGAG
Organism: Mariprofundales bacterium; assembly: GCA_030950645.1. Lineage (GTDB taxonomy): Bacteria > Pseudomonadota > Zetaproteobacteria > Mariprofundales > J009 > JAUZRF01. Next base: position 12,683 of record JAUZRF010000068.1, on the reverse strand, counting down.
GGGTGGTTGGCGCAGCATCTCGCTGCCTGAGCAGTTACAGCCATCTTCGGGTAGAGTGCTGAGTAGTTACACCTTGAGCTTCTATTTTGTCCGATTCATCTCGATGAAATATAGGGTGCTTTCGCCATAGCGACGACGCTCTTGCACCGTCACGGCTTCTGGCCAGATGATGGTGGTGTCGCTGGCCTCTTCGATTACCAGATGCTCGGTGGTAATGTGGAATTGTTGCAATAGCAGCGGCAGCCGTGGGGGCCAGTCGCTGCGATAGGGTGGGTCGGCGAAGATTAGGTCGAAGCGGGTATTTGCCAATGCTGGCAGGGCGTGGCGGATATCGGTACCGAGAATCTGCCAACGATCATTCCGCTCGGATTGCCCACGGAATTGCCCATCAATGCGTTGCCGAACGGCCTCCATTGCTGCCACGGTGCCCCGCTGTTGTTCGATGGAGATGGCCTCGGCGGCACCCCTGGAGAGCGCCTCCAATGCCATAATGCCGGAGCCGGCAAAGCAGTCGAGCACGCGCCAGTCCGTGACATCGCCCAGGATATTGAACAGTGCCTCGCGGACGCGTGCGGTGGTGGGGCGGACGGCGCTGTCAGGGTTGGTGTGGCTCTTGGCTCCACACAACTTGCGGCCTCGCAGTGCCCCTGCGGTGATGCGCATCGGTTATTGGGTGTGCAGAGCCTGGTGAATGCTGCGACGCAGATCCTCGATCTGGAATGGCTTGTGCAGAAACCCCGCTAGCCCTTTGCCGGAGAAGCGCAGGCCAGCGTCTGCCTCGTCGTAACCGGAGCAGAGAATCACCCGCGCCTCAGGGTTGCAGCGCCGCAGCTCGGTGAATACCTCCTCGCCCCCCATGCGCGGCATGGTGAGGTCGGTGATCACCAGATCAATCGCCTGCGGCTGCTCCTGATAGCGTGCAATCCCGATATCGCCATCATCGGCGGTGAGCGATGAAAATCCAAGTGATTTCAGCATCTCGACCAGCACTTCACGCACTGTTTCATCGTCATCAATCACCAGCACGGTGCCGGAGCCTTGCCAACCGTCCAAGCTGTCGCTTGGTTCTAAGGCGGCCTGCTCTTGCGGCGAATCATCCAGTGGTAACAATACCTTGAAGGTGCTTCCGCGCTTCTCTTCGCTATAGACCTTAATGGTGCCGCCGTGGCTGCGCACGATGCCAAGCACCGCACTCATCCCCAGTCCGCGGCCACTGAATTTGGTGGTGAAGAAGGGCTCAAAGAGGTGGGATTCCACCTCTTTGCTCATACCACAGCCGGTGTCGGCCACCTCGATGAAGGCGTAGGTGCCATCGGACAGGTCATCGAGAAACAGGCAGGCTTTACGGTAGTCGGCATCGATACGGGTCAATCCGCTGGAGAGTGCGATGGATCCGCTCTTATTGCCGATCGCCTCGGAGGCATTGATGACCAGGTTCATGATCACCTGTTGGATCTGGGAACCGTCGATTTTGACCAGTGGCAATTGATCGGCCAAATTGAGGCGCAGCAGTACATTCTTGGCGATGGAAACCTCCAGCAGCCCCACCATATCACGCACCAGTTGCGACAGGTCAGCCGACTTGCTCTCCACCCTGCGCTTGCCGGCGTAGTCGAGCATCTGCCGGCACAGATCAGCCGCTTGCATCGAGGAGCGGTCGATGCGATCCAGTAGTGGGGTGGCGATGGTGTTGGCACCAAGTTTTTGGCGAATCAGGGTGGCGTTGCCGAGGATGGCAGTGAGGATATTGTTGAAATCATGCGCAATTCCTCCCGCCAACACCCCCAAGCTCTCGAGGCGCTGCACATGCTCCATCTTGGCATCGAAGGCCTCGCGTTCGTGCTGTGCTACGCACTCCTTGGTGATATCCTCGACCAGCGTGAGTACAGCATCAATGCTGCCATCGGGCTCGAACACCGGTGCCTTGTGGATGCGTAGATCAAATTCGTGGCCATCGTGTTGGCGTACATGGTGGCTTTTGTATTGGATGGTGCTGCGACTTTCGATGCACTCGGCATTCTTGAGTTGGCAGCCTTGACGGCCTTCATCGCTCAACAGCTGGTAGTAATGATCCAGCGTCTGCAGCGCACTGGATGATGAGCCAAGGAGATCAGCCATGTGCGAGTTGATGAAACGAACCTCACCGCTGGTGGTAACCAACCATAGCCCGAGCGGAGTGGTGTTGAGAATGGTCTGCATGATCCGCCGCTGCGTCGCCAGCTCATGCTCGGCGCATTGGCGGCGGCGTGCCATCTGAATGATGTGTGGCAGCAGATCAATGTAGTGGCCATCGGAGTCTTTGGTCACATAATCGGCGGCACCGTGCTGCAATAGCTCCATGGCCAGCGCCTCATCACTCTGTCCGGTGACGATAATGAGCGCGGTATCGGAGTAGGGGTACTGCTGTTGAAATTGTGCCAATAGGGCCGAGCCATCGGTGTCTGGCAGGTAGTAGTCAATCAACACCGCTTGGTGGCGCTCCGGTACAAAGGCTGCCAGCCCGCTGGCACCATCTGCGGCATGATCCACCGTGATTCCCTGGCGGTGAAACTGCTTGCTGAGCAGCCGTGCCAGTTTGAGATCATCCTCAATGTAGAGAATGTGGTTGGGTAACACTATATTGGTTGTTGCATCACAGGGGCTCACCGGGCACCTGCATCACGGAAAGGAATAGCCCGAGGTTGCGAATCGCTTCACAAAAATGGTCATAATCCACCGGCTTGATCAGATAGACATTGCAACCCAGTTGATAGCAACGATCAATTTCGTGGGGCGCATCGGTGGTGGTGAGCACCACCACCGGGATATGGCAGGTGGTCGCATCCGCTTTGAGCTGCTCAAGCACTTCAAAGCCGTCGAGTACCGGCATGTTAAGATCAAGCAGCAACAGCAGGCCGGTGACCGGTTCGCGATCGCTGAATTCGCCGCGTCGGTGAACGAAGTCGAGGGCGCGTTGGCCGTTATCGACATGCACCACGGGATTGGAGAGCCCAGCGCGGGCAAGGTTTTTTTGTGTCAGCCGTGCGTGGCCTTCGTTGTCTTCAGCCAGCAGAATGGTGATGGTGTTCATCATGGCTCCCTCCATGCTTTTTTCCCCCAGCATGCTGCGGTAGGTGGATAGTGAAGGTGGAACCTTCGCCTTTTGTTGATAGAAAATCAATATTTCCATCAAGACGATGGATGAGCTGGCTGACATAGGCCATTCCCATGCCATCCCCAGCGATCTGTGGGTGGTTGCCGCGACGGAAGATCTGAAACACCTTATCATGCTGATTCTTTGGGATGCCAATACCGTTGTCGGAGACCGCAAGGATTAGCATTGCATCCTCGATTCTGCCGCGCACAGTGATCACTCCTTGGCGTGATGGATCAAGATATTTTACGGCATTATCCGCTATATTCGATATAATTTGTTCGAGTGCGACCGGGTCGCTGACAATATGCGGCAGTGGCTCGATGGTGACGGATGACTGGTGTTGCGCCAACTGATGTCCCATGGCATCAAACACCTGATGCACCAGCGTTTCTAGGTCAATCTCCTCGGTCATCATCTCCCGTCGGCCTTGGCGAGAGAGGTGAAGCAGCGCATCAATCATCTGTTCCATGCGTGCCACGCTGGCGTCAATAAAATGGAGCGATTCGGTCACATCCTCATCAGCGAGCCGTGCCAGTTCTGTCCCGTTGGCAGCCTCTCCTAGCAGGGGGCGCACCCCCAGCATCACCTGCTTCATGTCGTATCCCAATTCGCGTGAGAAACCGCGGATATTGACCAGCGGTGCCCGGAGATCGTGGGATACGATGTAGGCAAAGGATTTCAGCTCCTCATTGGTCGCGGTCAATTGTGCGGTGCGTTGCGCCACTTGGAGGTCGAGTCCGGCGATGGTTTGCTGTAGTGCCTGCTCGCTCATCTGCAGGGCATCGGTCATTTCGTTGAAGTGGATCCCGAGATCTTGCGTCTCTTGTGAGCCGCTCGGGGTGATGCGCCAGGAGTGATCCCCGTGGGCAATGCGCTTCGCCGCTTCATCCAACTTCCGTAGCGGTCGGCCGATGCGCTGGCCGATAAACCACGCCAGTAGCAGGGTGAGTAGCAGGGTGATACTGGTAATGATAAGCAGTTGGCGTTGCATCGCCACCGCTGGGCGTAGTAGCTCATCACGATCCTGCTGCATCACCAGACCAGCATGGAGTTCGGGAAGGTAGTGCCATGCAGCCAGTACCCGATTGCCACGATATTCGCGGATATCACCATGACCATTGTGCCCGAATGCGGCGAGATAGCTGGGGTCATTCGGTTGGGTAAAATGCTGTTGAAACGCGGCCGTGGCATCAAAGCGGTTGGCGGCGATGGCGATGGCGCTGTGGTGCTGGCGCATGGTTAGCAATACCTCGCCGCTGTCTCCCAGCCCGGTAGGATCCATCACCAGACCATCAATGCGTGTCAGGTCGATGGCGATTGCCAGTACACCCAACAGTTCCCCCTTTTCGATGACGGGCATGGCGTGCCAGACCAGTCCTTGATGGTCGATGGGGTCTTGCGATGGAGGGAGGGTGATTGCTTGTAGCAGGTCAAACGGGGAGGTTCGTAGCTGCTGCAACTGCTGCGCATTCGCGATATCCGCAAGCGTATGGTTGCGTTTCGTATGCAGACGCAGGCGAATGTGCCGTTGGAGGTCAATCAACAGCATAGTATGGATGTGGTTGGCTGTGATGAGCGGTTGGAGTGGATCGTTCTTGGCGTGAGTAAGGGTTTCAGTGCCGGGTTGCTGGTTGAGTTGGCGCAGCCGTTGGTGTAGCAGTGGGGAGGCCGCGATGAGATGCATTGCTTGGTCTTGATCGTTCATCGCCTCGTCAATTTGGGCACTGATGCGGTGCAGGGTACTCTGTAGAGAAATTTCAGCACCGTGGCTGATGGTGCGGGTGATCGTCATGTTGCTTTGCCATAGAATCAGCAATAGCGCTACGGAGAGCAGAAGTAAGAATGTGACTCCAATGTGGTTGCTAATCGTCCCGAACCGACGCAATTTCATCGCGTAAGGGTGGCCGTCGTTGGCGCGGACCAGTGGCCATGCCAGCGCTGCCAGAGCGATTGTAGCATGGCATCGGCCTCGGACTGGCTGATTAGGTCTGGCCATGGTTGGGGCGGGATCGGCTGTGGGCTACGGTAGATGGTGGTGAGTTTCTGGCCTTTGATGCGGCCGATGCGCAGCCGCTTCCAGAGATGGTTATTGTCTGCATCGATGGAGACCAAGCCTTCCGGAGCCTGAAATGTTTGGTGTTTTAACATCGGTAACACCTGCTCGATCGAGCTGCTCTCAGCAGCCTTGACCGCACCTGCCCACAGATGCACCGCAATCCAAGCGCCCTCCATGGGGTCGTTGACCACGGTGTTTGCACCATAGCGATAGCGCATGGCATCCACCAAGGTGCGGTTTGTTGTTGATTTGATGCTTTGCAAATAGCTCGAAGCCGTATAGTTCCCATCGAGGTTGAGACCTTGGCGCTTCATATTCACCAATTCGGTTTCGCCGATGCTAAATGAGAGCACTGGAAGCTTCTTGGCACGGATGCCTGCCCGCTGTAGCGCGCGGAAGAGGGCAATATTGCTGTCGCCATTGATGGTGTTGAGCACCACATCGGGCTTGGTGCGCCGGATGTCGGCCAATGTCGCTGCCATCTCTTTGCTGCCAAGCGGGATGTAACGCTCGCCGACGATGGTCGCTCCGGCAGCGGCTGCATAACGGCGCAGGATGAAGTTGGCACTACGAGGGAAGATATAATCGGAGCCGAGTAGGTAGATTCGCTTACCTAGATGGTGCACCGCCCACACCAGCGCCGGGACGATCTGCTGGTTGGCGGTTGCCCCAGTGTAGATGATGTTGGGTGAGGCCTCCAGCCCCTCACTTTGCACCGGATACAACAGCAGATGGTGGTGTTTTTCCACCACGGACTTAACCATCTTGCGGCTAGCCGAGGTCCAGCAGCCGAAGATTGCTGCCACATGGTCTTGGGTGATCAGCCGCTCGGCTCCCTTGGCAAAGGTTGCAGCATCAGAGTGGCCATCGACAATCACCGCCTCCACTTGGCGTCCCAGGAGGCCACCGTGGGCATTGATGTCATCAATCGCCAGCATGGTGGCATCCACCACCGGTTTCTCGCTCATCGCCATGGTGCCGGTGAGCGAGTGCAGAATGCCGACCTTGATTGGCGATGGTTGCATCCTCGGGTAGAGCAGCGCACCGCCGCCCGTTATCGTCAGTAGAAGTAGCGCGATGATGATTTTTCGGTTCAAGTGGCTTTTCCCATGGCCACTATCAATGGCTCAGTGGAATTTCAATTGCAGCATTTTTCCACCGGTGAATTTGGCGATGTTCTGAAATGCCGTTTCGGTGCTGGAGTCATTGATTGCCAGCGGCAGGGTGAATACTGGGGCGGGGATGGAGCTGTAGTGCACGGTGTCGGTCGGCGGTTCATCTCCGATCAACATGTAGGCACCGGGCACCGGCCCACTGTCGAGCACATCAAAGGTGTGACCGACGGTCTCATCGGCACCAACAAAGGGTGCATTCTGCATCAGTTTGTCAAACATCGCGCCCATGGTGCCGTGAAAAGTGCCGACCTGGCGATCGGCATACCAGCTAATGGCACTGATATGTTTGCCTGAGCGGATGGCAATGACGCGGAGCACTGGAATCAGGAAGGATGTGACGCCGTGCATTGAGCCAGTTGCATCGACAACTAGATGGAGATTATGGCCGGGGATCTCTTTCAGACCCTTAATAAACATGTCAAAATCATGTTTTCCCTTACCCTGTGCCAGACCGGCACTGGCAAGCACGCGCGCGATCTGCTTCTGCACATCACTTCCTGCCATCTCACTGAGCTCATTCTGTAGTTGAACATTGCGGGCGTTGGCGCTGGCCAGGTGTTCTTTGAGCTCTTTCACCTGTTTGACCGTCTGTTTGCTGTTGCCATGGTGCATGCTTTGGGTGTAGATCACCACCAACGCAAACATGAAGACAAACGCCGCCAGCATCAGCAAGGCCATGTCAGAGAACACCTCGTAGATGGACTCGGGGGAGTCCCGACGATGCCTGCGCCGCATCATGGCAGCGATCTACCACCAAGGCACAAAGGCACAGAGAACACCCCTGTACCGCAGAGGAAAAGGTGCAGGGAGGATTCCATCGTAACAGCCATGCTCGCTCGCTCTGTCTGCGTGGTGAAGACGCGGATCACACTTTGCCCCGTAGGCGAGCGAACAAGAAGCGTATCGCGCCGACTTGATGTTTTAGGCGTTGGTGCATGCGCAGTTCGCTGCGCAGTAGGCTGGCGTAGTAGCGGTGGATGGAGAGCGCTTTGAGCACCTCCTCGCCGTCGCTGCTGATCTTCATGGCGGCGTTGAGGCGGTCAATTTCGTCGGTAAAACCGCCCAGTGTGCGGCGGCTATCGGCAAAGGTGGTGTGCAACGCTTGCATACGGGTCTCAAGCTGTTGCATCTGCTGATTCATCAATCGAAGATCACGATCTGGCGAGGTGGATAGGTCGGTAGATGCATGCACTAGGCAGTTGCGCATCATCAGATCCTCCAGTCCGTCGATGGAGGTGTCGGTAATCCAGGCAAACACCTTGAGTAGCACGCCGCCTAGGATCGATCCCAACAGGGTGGTGTAAAAGGCGATACCCATACCTGACATGGCACTACTGAGGCCATCAAGCAGCACCTTCTGGTTCTCTCCAATCGCGGACAAGCTGCTATTGAGGCCGGAAAGCATCATCGTCATGCCCAGCACGGTCCCAATCAACCCCATGGTGATCAGTAGATTCCCCATTAGGGTGACAAAACTGCTGCCGCGATGGTGGGCGGCGAACTCAACATCGATCAGGCCACCGACATCGGGTGTGCCACCTTGTGCGCTAATCTGCTGCAATGAGCTGATAAAGCGATCCACTACCCGGCGACGCGGACGAACCCCCGATAGCCCTTTTTGTTGTAGCACGCGTGCAATCCGATAGGCGCGGAACCACTCCAGGGTCAGGATCAGGGTATGGATGAAGCTGATCAAAATAGCCAGGATAAACATGCCAAGAATGAGCCAGGTGATGTGGCTGGTATCTTCTCGGATAGACCGGAAGATATCAACCTTATGGTAGAGGATGACAAACACAGATATGATGGTGGCGGCCCAAATCATCCATAGAGTAAGGGTTTTTAGTCCACGCTGATCGAGTGCGCGTTGTTGGCCAGTGCCGAGGTCGCTCATAATCGTTGATGCTCCTTCCTTAGATACGGCGAAAAGTGTATCCACTCACCGGATTGAATGCACGAAGGGTTGTCTGGATGGAAGATGAAGGTAGCGTTAAGTGGTAGCCACCCCCACCATCACCCTAATGGTGACAACTTAGCTCACTCTCGGTTTTGCTGATAGCAAGGCGAAAAATCGGAGTTTACTACTGGTCAATGAGCATTTTTCAACGCCGCTATCGGGAAAACGGGGAGTGAGCGGAGTCGTTACAAAAAACAAGTGAACAGGAGGATTCTTCATGAGTCGTACAATCAATTTCGCACGGATGGGGCTGATGATTGCAGCAGTGTTGGCGTGTGCTGCGCCCTCATGGGCGGGGAGATGGTCAATCGAGGATGCCTGGATCCCACTTCCACCACCGGTGAGTGATGTTGCTGCCGCCTACCTGACACTGCGCAACAGTGGTGATCGACCGGTGACGATCATCTCTGTCACCACGAAGTTCGCCAAACACGCCATGATACACACCATGCGTATGGAACATGGGATGATGAAGATGATGGCATTGCCAAAACTGGTGATTCGCGCGCATGGTAGCGTTGTTCTTCGTCGCGGTGGCAAACATATTATGCTGATGGGGCCTACCCGCACCCTGCATGCGGGTGATCGCGTCCGCCTAACGCTGCACGACCAATCGGGTGCGGCGGTAACCACCCAAGCGACGGTACGGGATATGCGGAAATAACACCTTCGCCTTCGTTTCCCTTGCCGCTAACGACGGGGCGGGGATTTGGCCAGCTTGCGTTGTAGCGTCCGGCGGTGCATCCCGAGCTCAAGTGCGGTAGCAGATATATTCCCTCTGTTTTTCATTAAGGTGCGCTGAATATACTCCCACTCCAACCGCTTCGGGCTTAAAGGGTGGGCTGAGATTTCAGGTTCGATCTGCGGCTCTGCGCGATCCTTCCCATGAGTGCCCCTGCGACCAAGCGCTGCAATGACTTCGTCTACCGTTGCCGGTTTCGGCAGGTATTGTACTGCGCCAATCTGGGTGGCCTCCACCGCAGTCGCAATACTGGCGAAACCGGTCAAAATCAGCGCCCTGCACTTCGGTTGCACAGCGATCAGGTGGCGCAACACCCCCAGACCCGACATCCCCGCCCCCAGGTTCAGGTCGATGACGGCATGCGAAAAATGGTTCTGATCGATCAACTCCGTCGCCGTATCGGTACTCTGTGCTGCCATGCAGTGGAGATGGCGTTGCGCGAAGGCGCGCGTCAGGAGGGTGCAGAAGAGCGCATCGTCATCCACCAGTAGTATCAAGGGATTCATGAGTGCGCAGCCTTCGCGAGTTGCCCCTGCTTGGCGACCACGGGGAACCGCAACTGCACGCACGCGCCACCCTCTGTCCTATTGGAGATCGCGACAGATCCGCGCATTTGATCCATCACAAAATGCGCCAGGTAGAGTCCCAGCCCTTTCCCGTGCGCCTTGGTAGTTAAGGGTTCATCGCCCACGCTTTTTAGCAAGGACTCGATAAATCCGCTGCCATTATCCCACACCGTCATCGCTGCCTGGGTCGCATCCCACGCCACCCGCAGATGGATGCACGATGCCCCAGCATCCACGCTATTATCAAACAACACAAACAGCGTCTGCTCCAGCATGGGGTCGGCGATGATCTGTGGGGGTGCGCCCCTCGCCTCGGTTTTGATCTCGACGCGGATATCGGGGAATAGGTTGCGCCACTTCGCCACGCTTTGCTCCACCAACTGCGTCAGCGGCACCACTTCAGGCTCGGTGGAAGATAGCTCCACGGCACGCTTTCCCAGCCGTGCCAATACCTGACGACAACGGTTCAACTGCTGCTGCATCACCTGCATGGTTGCAGCAGCCTCTTGGTCGGGCGCGTGATCGGTTCTTGGGCGCTCCAGCTCTGTAAGCAGAAGCATCAGGCTGTTGATCGGGGTGCTAAGCTCGTGGGAATCGGACGCCGCCTGCGCACCCAACGCCACCATGCTGCGCCCGCGAATGCTGCGCTGCTGCCAATCCGCCAGCTGCTGTTCATGCTCGCGCCGCTGTTCGCTGATCCGCACCACCACCCCGACCAGCAACAGCACACTGAGCACAAAGGTCAGCCACATACCGAGCAGATGGAGTTGAAAGCCATCGTGCAGTGAGGGCTGCATCATCGGCAGCAGCGGCTGGTAGTAATGCATCAATAGGGTGTAGGCGAGAATCGCTAGGCCGCCGACCAGCCAAGCGTGGTGCCGGGAGAGCGCTATTCCTGCCATTAAAACTGGAAATAGATAGAATGATATCAATGGGTTGGTGTAACCTCCGGTGAAGTAGAGTAGCGCCGAAAGCAGGGAGATATCCAACAGAAGTTGCTGAAAAAGCTGCCGGGCACTGGTGCGTTGCTGCCGGTAAACTGACCATAGGGGTGGGATGCTGCCCGCCAAGTAGAGCAGAAATAGCACGGCCAGTACCGGCTGATTGAGCGCATGCGCTTTCAATAGCAGCAGCGCGTAGCCAATCAGCAGCGAAAACGCCACCAGCATCACCCCGCGCGCCAGCAGCAAGCGCGCCGTATATTGGGTAAAGCGCCCATGGAATTCGGATATCATCCGCACACCCTAGCGCACAGCGTGGATGACGGAATGCGGCGGAATGTCGCATGCCCGCAGCCTGCGACATTTTGACCAATGCCCAGCCGTTGACTGCACTCCTAGCGTTCGCCGACCCAGACTTCACTCCGTACCCCCCTATTTAAGGGGAAGGCTTGGGAGGGGGGGACGGAGTAGCAGATCAATTTTCACAAGGAGCAATGACATTCATGCAACGACACTTTCACCGACACTTCACCACTGCGGGGACGATATTGGCACTCTCGCTCATCTCGATTCCCACTGCTCAAGCTTGTGCTGCCTGTGGTGGCACACTCTCCAAGAATTGGGAGGCACAAGGCATCGCTTCTGCCCCCGGCTGGTCGGTGCAACTCGCCTATGACACGCTGAATCAGAACAAGCAGCGCTACGGCTCCGGCAAGGCTCAGGCGGCGAGACTGAGGGCATTCACGACAGCCGGTGGCGAGGTGGAGGATTACACCATCACCCAAACGGTGACGACCAGACTTCGTTACAGTGCCGGCACTTGGGGGGTGAGCGTGGCGATTCCGTATCTCAATCGAACGCACGCCACCTACGGCAATGGATGGCCGGGTCATAGCCAGTATCTGCACTCCAGCCAACGCGGAGTGGGGGATCTGCGTGTGCTGGCGCGCTATTCCGGTTTTTCCCCTACCGGTGGCAGCGGCGTAATTGTCGGCATCAAGCTCCCCACCGGCAGCAATACCGGCCATTTTTCGGATGGCTCTGCACTCGACTCCGGCTTGCAAATAGGCACCGGCTCCACCGATACCATTCTCGGGGCATTTACCTCGGGAGCGATCGCTGGTTTCGGCTGGTTTATGCAGGGGAGTTGGCAGCATGTGGTGGCCACCAAGCTGGCACTAGGGGGGTTGAGCTATCGTCCGGGTGATGTCTATGCGCTCAATGTCGGAGTGCGGCATGCTAACTTTGGCGCTAAGTTTGTTCCCATGCTGCAAGTTAATGTAATCAAGCGAAATATCGATACTGGTACCAGCGTTCCGCTCGATCCTATCACCGGCGTATCCATCAGTGGCGGCACCTTGATCTATCTGGCACCCGGTGCCAGCTATCGGGTGGGCAATGGGGTTTCGTTTTATGGCTTCGTGCAGTTGCCCGTTTATCAAAAGGTGAATTCGTTGCAGTTGACGCCGAGTTATATCCTCTCGCTGGGCGCGCGTTACTCCTTTTAAGATGGTACGAACTCAGTGGCAGATACGCGCCATCATTTTGCTGATGGCGTTGCTGTTTTGCGCCACCGCGCATGCCGGAGGCTGGGAGCTGAAGGATCAGCAGGGGGTTATTTACCAGCAGGGCGATGCGCATAGCAAGGCAGATGGCAAATGGGTGCTGGTTAATTTTTGGGCGCCCTGGTGTCCGGCCTGCTTGGCAGAGATGCCCGATCTGGTGAAGCTACAACAACGCCAGCAGCGGTTGCAGATCATTGGGGTGGCCGTGATGTACCGGTCGCAGCAGGCCGTGACGAAGGCGGCGCAGCAGGCGCATCTCAATTATCCCATCGTGATGGGCAATGAGGATATCGCCAGCAATTTTGGCAGCATCAGAGGGTTGCCATCCAGCTTCTTGTATGCGCCCAATGGCAAGTTGGTGGCCAAGTATGCGGGACCGTTGCCGATTGCGGCGGTTGAACAATTGGTTGTTTCGGATCATCGGTAAGGAACAGTAGGGGTCAGGGCTTGTTTCGCGGATTTTATTGTGTATCTTGGCGGCATGGCAAGACCATTACGAATTGAATATGACGGCGCTGTTTATCATGTGACTTCGCGTGGGAATG